>JBDTUL010000019.1:0-24822 GCA_040007735.1 Gammaproteobacteria bacterium
TGCAGATTCTTTCGGCTGCGACCGCAGAGGGCCCCGTCGATCTCCGCTGCGATCGATTCTCTTTTCTCTGAAAATCAAAAAAAGAAAGTATTTTCTTCTTTTCCGCAGACACTAAAACAACAATTCATGCCGCGCCTGGCTCTAAAAATCGACGTCGACACCGACCGCGGCACGGCCGAAGGCGTGCCGCGCCTCACCGACGCGCTCCAGAAGGTGGGCGCCGATGCCACGTTCCTGTTCAGCCTCGGCCCCGACAACACCGGGCGAGCCCTTCGCCGCGTGTTTCGGCGCGGGTTCCTCGGTAAAGTCCGTCGCACCTCGGTGTTGCAACACTACGGTTTGAAGACGCTCCTGTACGGCGTCCTTCTGCCCGGCCCTCACATCGGGCGCCGCCGCGCCCCGGAGATGAAAGAGGTGGCCCGGCGCGGGTTCGAAGTCGGCGTGCATACCTACGACCACACCCGATGGCAGGACGGCGTCGCCAACGCCGACCGCGCCTGGACGCGACGCGAGCTGGCCCTGGCGCAGGCCCAATTCACTGAGATCTTCGGAAAGCCCGCGCGCATGCATGGCGCTGCAGGCTGGCAGCTGAATGACGATGTTCCCGGCCTCGAGAGTGAGCTCGGTTTCGAGTACGCCTCCGATACACGCGGCGTGTGGCCCTTCATGCCGGTGATCAATGGCAAGGCTTTCAGCGTGCCGCAGATTCCAACGACACTGCCAACGCTTGATGAACTGCTGGGTCTCTTCCCCAGCACTGCGGCGGTCCGCGAGCACGTGCTCACCCTCACTGAGCCGCGACGCGATCAAGTCTTCACGCTGCATGCGGAGCTCGAGGGCGGAGCGCTCCTCGCCACGTTCCTGGAGCTGCTGCGCGGATGGCTCGATCAGGGATACGAGCTGTGCAGCGTCGCAACGCTCTATAAGAACCTGGACCTTGCGCAACTGCCCAAGCACACGATCCTGAAAGGACGCGTGGAAGGACGATCGGGCACGCTGGCCGTGCAGGGCGCGCAGGTTTCCTGAGGGCTGATGGTGATGGGCCGTGCAGGCCCCGCGCCGTTCCTGCAGCCCGCGTTTGTCGGCGATGGATCTCTCTCAGCCGCCCGGCGATTGAGGGCTCTTGATGCTGCTTCAAGACGCCCTCAATCGCCGGGCGGCTAAGAGAGAGCGCGCGCTAGTCATCGCTTGCTGACGATGAAGCGCCGATAGCCCCTAGCGCGGACCACCATCGGCAGGCCGTGCTCCCTGAGCTCGGAGAACGTCTGGGGCTCCACGATCGCAAAGGCCTGATCGAGCTCGCGCCACCGCGATTCGAACTGCCCGAGCGAGGCCAGCCCCTTGGCGGGCTCGAGGTTCAGGCCGAAATCCATCTCGTTTCGCTCATCGACCAGCGTGAGGGGACGGCCAAGATAGAACGGCATGGTCTGATCGTAGGTGCGTACGCTGAAGAACGGCGCTTGCCCGATGGGAACCGAGCGCAGCTGCTCCACCAGCGGGAGTCCCGAATACAGTGGCGTCACCTGGCTTGCGCCGACGAGCACGAGCGCAAACACCACATAGCCGGATACTGCGGTGGCCACTGTCAGCGAAAGCGACGACCGTGTCGGACGCCGACAAGCGATGCCACCGACGAGCGCCGCGAGGCCCATGCCGCCCACATGGGGGCGCAACTGCAGGAACAACATCGCCCGCTCTGTATGAGGCGTGACGTATGGGGCGATAACCGCCAGTACCATCAGCCCGGCTCCGAACACGATCAGGCCGATTCCCGTCCTGCGCAGATCGCGCCGGAGACTTTCCTCATCGCCACTTGCCATCAACAGCGCCAGTGCCGGAAAGAGGGGCAGGATGTAAGGCAGCAGCTTGGAGTCGGACGCGGAGAAGAAGCAGAACGTCACCACGATCCACACCCAGAGAAACCGCCGTGCGTCGAATTCGCCACGAGGCGCTTCTCTGCGCCAGCCGGTGACGAATGCCCTGCCCGCCGGCAGCAGCCACGGCATACAACCCGCGATCAGAATGGGGATGAAATACCAGGGCGGCTCGTACCGGTCGGAGACGCGGGTGAGATAGCGCTGGAAGTGTTCGCGAATGAAAAAGAAATCGAAGAACTGCGGCAGATCTCGCTGAATGACCACGAACCACGGCACCGTGACGAGCAGCAGGAGCGCAAGCCCACTCGGTATCGACAAATGGCGCCACACGATGCGATCTCGCTGCAAGAGCGAATAGACGACGAGCGTTGCTCCGGGCAAAACCAGCGCAACCAACCCCTTCGTCATCACCGCAAGGCCGGCACACACCCAGGCCACTCGCATCCAGAACCGAGCCTGGCCCGCCTGTTCGCGTTGGTGTTGCGCGAGACAAAACGCCCCCACCATCGCGGCGAGGTAGAACGTCAGGCTCATGTCCAGTGTCAGGTGGTGAGCCAACAGCACCAGCAGCAGACTGCTTCCTGCCATGCACCCTGCCCGCCACCCGCTGTCGGGTCCCCACAAACGCTTTGCAACGAAAGCCGTGAGCAGCACCGTCAACAGACCACACAGACCTGTGTAGAGGCGGGCCGCCCACGCCGATTCACCAAACGTTAGAAAGCTGACCGCGGTCGCCCAGTACTGCAGCGGCGGCTTCTCGATGTACGCAAGATCGTTCAGGTGCGGGATGGTCCACTGCCCTGTCTGCACCATCTCGCGGGGAATTTCCGCGTAGCGGCCCTCGTCAGGGTGGAACAGGGGATGGGCGTTGAGGAGCACGACCCAGGTGATGCCCCATAGCGCCGCAACGAGCAGAAGCCGACGATGCGGGGGGGCCTGGACCAAATCGATCACTCTTGCGAGAAAGGATGTTGGACGGCAGCCTAGCGTGAAATCAATCGTAGCGGTGCGAGCGAAACAGCTCGAACGCGGTCTGGTAGTACGCCACCGCCAGGTTGTTGAGCTCCGGATTGAGCGGTGCAGGCCGATAGGAATCGCTCGATTCGTCGTACATCACGTTCTGCACCGTCTTCCCCAGGCCGAGAATCGACAGCTCGCCGTCCTTGTAGAGCGCCACATCGTGGTTGTGGCTGAAGAACGCGACCCGTGTCTGGTTGCGTGTGTGCAGAACATCCTCACCGAAGAAAGGCGCTTCGTACGCAAACCCCAGCAGGCCGAGAACAGTGGGCGCGATATCGATCTGCGTGGTCAGCGTATCCACCTGCCGCGGCTTCAGATGCTTCGGCGAGTAGAACAGCATCGGGATCTCGTAGGTCTTCAGCGGAATGTCCTGCCGCCCATACACCCGCGCGCCGTGGTCGGCCACGATGATGAACAGCGTGTTGTCGAACCACGCATGCTTCGCCGCCTCCCGCAGAAAATAGCCCTGCGCGAAATCCGCATACCGGACGCCGGACTCCCGGCCGCCGCCCTTCTCTTTCACGTTCGGCACGCCCGCGCGGAACGTGAACGGCTTGTGGTTGGAGGTCGTCATCACGATGGAAAAGAACGGCTGGCCGGCCTTCGAGACGTCATCGAAGTGACGCATGGCCGCGTCGAACAGGTCTTCGTCCGCCACGCCCCAGATGTTGGCGAACCGCACCGGCTTCGGAATCTGCGTGCGGTCGCGCACCTCGAAGCCGTTGTGCTCGAAGAAATAGTTCATGTTGTCGAAATAGCCGTAGCCCCCGTACAGGAAGCTTGTGTGGTAGCCGTTCTTGCGCATCACTTCGCCCCAGTTGGCGATGCCTTCGTTTCCCGGCCGACGCAGCACCGAAACGCTGGGGATGGGCGGGAGCGACGTGGAGATGGCCTCGAGACCGCGCACCGTGCGCGTGCCCGAGGCATACATGTGGCGGAACCACACGCTCTTGCCTGCGAAGGCATCGAACTCGGGCGTGAAGTTGCGATCGGAACCATAGAGTTTGCTGAACTCCGCACCGAACGATTCACTCGAGATCACCACGACATTGAGCTTGCCGAGCCCGTTCGGGTTCCCCGGGAAGCGCCGATCGACGCGCCCTTCGGCGAGACGCGTGAACGTGCCGTCCGACCCCAGCTGTTTCTGGAGGGCGTGAAGATTGGCGCCCGGCTCCCGCGTTGCGTAGTACGCGGGATACTCGATCTCGTTCGTACGCAGCGCCCGGAAGAAACTGCTGCCGCCGTTCACAGCCACTTCGTTCGTCACACGATTGGCGGACCAGGCCAGCGCATACGTGTCGAAGAAGAACGCCACGCCAAGTAATGCCACGATAAACAGGGCGAACGGAACCGTGCGATCGAGCAGCCGGCTCGGTGGCGCCGAGGCATTGGTCAGGGACTGCCGGCGCCAGTAGAGGGTGACGGCGCTCAGAATGCCTATGACCACCACCACGGGAACGACGGGGTAGCTCGCCCAGATGTCGCCGACCACTTCGGTCGGGTACATGAGGTAATCCACGGCGACGAGGTTCAGGCGCGAGTCGAACTCGTCGAAGAAGAAGTATTCGACGGCAGCCAGGAAAGTGAAGCCAAAGACCCAGGCGAAAGCGCAGACCAGCACCAGCAGCTGCCCGGCTCGAGAGCGATACAGCCGATCCGGGACCAGCCACAGGTACAGCGCAAAGGGTGCCAGGAGATAGAGGCTCTGGATCACGTCGGCGGCCGCGCCGGCGGGCAGTGCCCAGCCCAGCTGCCAGGCGCCCATCTGCTCGGTATGCGCAAACCGGGCCCACAGGGTAATGCGCAGCACTGCTCCCAGCACCACGTACCACAGCATCAAAGGGATGAGCGCTCGAAAGCGCTGCGCGCCGGCGTTAGCGGTGGCCGGCGACAGCTGAGAATGAGTCAATAGCGCGAACTTCGAGCCCAGATTACTGGGTTAGACGTCGCCCGCCGAAAAAACAACCGCCCGGTTCGCCGACGTCGCTCCCTGCGGGCGGCGGCCACTCAGAAGCTGCGCTGGGTCTCCACCAGGAACTGAAGCTTGTCGATGGAACGGCCGCCATCCAGTGGGAACGCCAGGTCGATGTGGAGCACGTTGCCGAGCGCGGAACGGCTGTTTCCGAGCCGCAAACCGAAACCCACGTCTTTCAGCATGCCCTGCGAGCGAGTGCCGCTCGGGTTGTCGCCCCAGGTGCGGCCCATGTCGTAAAACACCGCGCCACCGACATTGAAGAGCCGAAACGGAAACCAGTTGGTGAAATAGCGCTGTTCGGCGGTCATCAGCCAGCGGCCTTTGCCACCCTGATAGCGCAACGGGTAGCCGCGCAGGCCGTTGTCACCGCCCAGCAGCAGCGGGTGATCCAGGTCGAGGTTCGTGCCGACATCGGCGACGGTGCTCAGGAACAGCAAGCGGCGATTGGATTGGCGAAGGTAGTAACGCGCCGATATCCCGGCCACTGTATCCGTCAGCGTGCCGCCCTCCTGCCGGCCCGCCAGCGTCGTGGCCAGCAGCAGCCGTTGGCGCTCACCGGGTTCGAACCCGCGAGACACGCCGGCATTGAAGACAACAGCGTTGCGATCCGAGCCAAACGACGCTGCCGCATACCCCGCCTGCACCTTGGCGCGCAGGCCGAGCTGCACATCCTCGGTCTTCTCGATCTGGTCGCGGTTGCGCGCCTTTTCGAAGTCATCCTGAATCCATTCGTAACCCAGCCACGGATAGGAAAGCTTTCGATCCCGCGGCAGCAGCGTGGTCGGGCCCGTCTCGCCCACCACGCGCATGAACTGAGAGTCATCGTAGGTAAAGCCAGCGGTGATCCGACGCACCCAGCCGTTGCGCAATCCGCTCGACCAGCCGCCATAGAGCGTGGCCCGGCGCTGCTGCACGCCATACTGATCGGTGACCTCACCCAGGTCGTAGAGCGAATCGACGCGCTGGTCCTTGACCCCGCTCAGCCCCACTGCACGCTGCGTATCGAGCGCATAGAAAGGATGCTCGATATTGAGCTCATCCGTTTTGCCATCGCTGTTGTCGGAGTGGCCTGCGGTCAGCGTCCACCAGGAACCGAACAGTTGCGGATCGCTATATCGAAGCGTGGTCGAGGTGCGGTCGACACCTGACTTGCGTCCGAGGCTGATCTGACTTCCGAGACCGAGCAGGTTCAGCTCTTCGAGCTTGAAACCGGAGGTGCTCTTGCCGCCCGTGCGACCGAAGGAAATGCCGGGATTCAGGGTCCACACGTCGTGCGTGATCGCCTCCACATCGACAACGCCGTCGTGATAAGCAACCGGCAGAATGGTGGCATCCTGGATGTAGCGCGTTCCTCGCAGGATGCGCTCGGATTCCGCAAGCAGCCGCGCCTGATAGACATCGCCCGACTGGAACAGCAGTTGATCCTTGACCGTCGAGACGTGCGTGCGAATGTGCAGGCGGTTGGCCAGCCGGAACAGAGCGGTGTTCTCGTCGGGTCGATCCGCGTCGAAGATATTCCGGGGCTGGATGCGTATTTCGCCGATGCGCGCCTGGGCCCCTTCGAGCTCGGCGTCCGGCGGTACGTCCTTCGGCCGCTCGAGTTGCGGACGAGCGGTGCGCGAATGCAGGCTGGGCAGGACCTTGTCCCGGGCCGGGGCGGCGGCACTGAGCAGCACCGTCGCAGCAAGGCAAAGCGCACCAAGCGAAAGGGAACGAAATTCAGTCACCGCCTCTTAGACGGTGGGCCTGCGAAGAACCAATCGGCAGGCGGCCGCTCTGGTGGATAGGCGTGGCAGCCTGTCGGACTTGCGCTGCCACTGAGAAGGCCGCAAAAGTCGCGCCTTTTGCGGCTGGAAACGCAGCCCGTGTCCGAAAAAGGGCCGCAGGCCGCCTTTTCCAATGGACCTAGTCCGCGATCAGGCGACGGGACTTCTTGAGCGACCAGGCGACGATCCAGAAACAGCAGGCGCCCACGATCAGAGAGCGCAGCAGGGCGATGTCATCCGCGTTGCTGCGCCACTCGCCCGACTCCCAGATGTTGTAGATGGTCATGAGAGACAGGACGGAAATCCAGCCGACCGGTGTGCCATATTCCTTGAGCAGCACGCGGCGCCAGCGGAACTGCATGGAGAACAAGGTTCTGCCCAGCCCGGACAGGCGCGGGAACCACCGCGGCACATCTGCGCAGTAGGCACGGAAGGCAGCGCCGAATCGCTGGGCCAGGTACTGCTCCTCCGCCGCGATGATGGCCGAATACATGAACACGCCGAACGGAATGGCAATGGCGAGGGTGGTCCAGCAATTGGAGACGATGGCGAGGCCACCGGCGATGAGCAGATTGCCCACGTACATGGGGTTGCGGGTGTGCGAATAAATGCCGTCGGTCACGAGGTCTTCCGCATAAACGCGCCGATCGCGTCCCCCGCGCACGACGTACTTCAAACCTATGGTCGCGCCGCGAATCAGCTGGCCCAGCAACGCAACGACGCCGCCGATTGCCGCGGCCTGCATCGGGTCGTCGAAGATGTCGGGGCCGGGCAGGAACAGCAGCAGGCAGGCCACCGGGAACAGCCCGTTCCGATAACGAAACAGGAACGTTCCGGCTTGGGTGAGCATCGGGGTCTCGATGAATGACGCCACGGAAGCGGTCGCCGCATCGTACCGTCGAGTCAACCCATTGATCAAATCGTTGGATTCGGGGCGAATCAGCGGATGCGGCTGATCAGCAGCCCGGTGACCACGGCGAGCGTCGCGGTCGGAAGCCAGGCCAGCAGGGTGGGATCGACTGTCGACAGCACGGCTCCGCTCTCGACGATCTGCTGGAACAGCACGAAAACGATGCCGATGCCGACCGCCAGGAGAACGCGCATGCCCGAGTGCGCGGAACGCAACCCGCCGAAGGCGAAGGGAAGCGCGAGCATCACGCAACAGAGCACCGCCACGGTGCGTGCCACGCGCGACCAGAGAGCAAAAATAAATGCGCGGGCGTCCCGCCGGCTGTCATGAAACTGTCGTACCAGGGTCACGAGCCCGGCAACCGACCGATCGGAAGGCTCGACGGCCACATCCAGCAGCGCCGCGCTCAATTTGATATCGAGCGAGAAGACGGGATGAACAACCTGCCGAACACCGTCGCTTCCGTACAGCACCTGCCGGTACTGCTGCAGCTTCCAGCTGTTACCGGCAATGCGCGGGACATCCTGCGCGCGGCCGGCGGAAGCGAGTCGCTTGCCGTCACTCGTCACGTTGAACACAGCCACCCCCGACGCTGCGTGGCGCCCCCGTTCAGTATCGATGCGGATGTAACTCGTGCCTTCGTGGATCCAGAGTCGAGTGCCCTGAAGAGCGCCTTCGCGTTGTGTTCTCGCCGCTGCCCGTTGCTGACGGGCGATGGCGGTGGACTGCGGAGCTACATACTCACTGATGAACGCGGTCAACAGCATGAGCAGAACGCCGACGCCGCCGAGCGAAAGCGCGAGACGCGCAACCGAGACCCCCGCCGCGCGGAGCGCAATGATTTCACTGCGACGGGCCAGTTCGCCCAATCCGAGCATGGCGCCGATCAGAACGGCGGCCGGCATGAGATCGAGCACCTGCTGAGGAACGCTCAGCGCGATGAATCGCAGGGCGTTTGGCATCCTGTAAGTGCCTTCGCCGATGTGGCCCTGCTCATCGATGAACAGATAGATGCAGTTCAGCACCACGAGCAGCGCCAGCACCAGTGCCACCGGCAGCAATACCGAGCGCGCCAGGTAGCGATCCATTTTCATGTCGGCCGGCGCCCACTGGCAAACACGATCGACGCCGTTGCCGCGGCCAGTGCGTGCACCCACCAGAGCCCTGCCCATGCCGGCGTGCGGCCGTCGGCAATCCACGTTCCGCCGGCCGTGATCAGGTTGGCATACAGGAAGTAGATGAGGATCGCGAGAGCCGCCCGCCCGTAGCGCCCCTGACGCGGCCGCAGCCGGCTCATGGGAATTGCAATCAGCCCCAACATCAGCGCCATGGCGGGTAGCGCAAGGCGGCCCTGCAGCTCTGCGATCTCGGGAAGCCGCCGCGAGCGAAGCAGCGCCGAGGTTGGAATTGCGTCCACCCGAGACTGAGTGCGCGCGGCGCTCGAGAGCTCCAGCGGCACACGAAGTTGCTCGAACGCCATGAACCGCTGATGCAATGTGTGCGTGCCCATTTCGTAGTAGGTGCCCTCTTCGAGCACGATCGCAAGCGGCATTCGATTGCCATCCCGCTCGATGTGCCCCCGGTTCGCAACGATCACGACCTCTGCGTCGCCCAGCAGCCGCTGCGCGAAGACGCCCGCCAACTCGCCGGCCGTAGAAACACTCTCCGCATAGAGCACGAGGCGAGAGGCATCGAACGAGCGGAATTCACCGGGGTGGAGATTGGCATACGTGCCGATCTGAAGTGCGCGTGTCTTCTGAGCGTCGAGCTGCGCGGCCGCCTTCGGGTTGTATACCAGGGTGAGCCAGGCCAGCACGCCGGCCGTGATCACAACGATGACGACTACCGGCAGCGCCGTGCGCAACCCTCCCGTACCGCAGGCAGCCATCGCCGCCATCTCGTGATCTTCGTAGAGCCGGCCCAGCGCGAGCACGATGCCAATCAACAATGCCACCGGCAGAACGACAGCAACATTCTGCGCCGCGCCCCAGGCGACCAGCGTGAGGAGCAGATCCGTTGGAAACCGGTCGGCGGCTGCGCGCGCGAGCACGCGCGTGAACTGCAGAACCACCACAACGAGGGACAGCACGGCCGTGACGCCGAGGAACTGCGCCAGAACTCGTCGAAAAATATAGCGCGGCAGTATCAACGAGCCTCCCCGATTGATTTGTCGACCCGGCGACGTCTGTGGCGGGCACCTCGTTCCGCTGCGGCGGCTGTGTCGACCCCAGGAGCGCTCTCATGAGCGGCGCGGCCCCGTTCCTCACCCTCATCGAACCGGAAAGCCTGGTGCGGCACTTCGTGGCTCACCCGCCGAAAGGCTTCGCGGCGGGACTGTGCGATACCGGAGCGCCCTTCTTCTCGACGCGGTTCAACGTGCTGACGAGTGTGGACGAGACAGTCCGCAAGCGCATCGCGATGCTGCCACTCTACAGCCGATGGAGCCACTGGCTGTCTCCGATGAGCAGCTTCGTCGGCACGACGGTATCCGAATACGTGGTGTTGCCGGCCACGCTTTCGCCCGCGGCTCTGGTATCGCGGTGGCTCCGCGCGCACGGCCGCCAGCACCTGCTGACCATCGTAAAGGACATACCCTGCGAATCGCCCCTGATCTGCGCGGCGGCCAACCGCTACGCCGAGGAGCTCGTCCGCTGCTGCCGGAGCCGTGGGTTCGTGCTGATCGCGGGGCAAGCGCTGGCGTACGTCCGAATCGACTTCGAGTCGACCGATCAGTACCTCGCGCGGCTCTCCGCGGCACGCCGCAAGGACTTGCGCCGCAAGCTGCGCTCCAGGGAGGCGCTCGACATCCAGAGGTTTGCCACGGGCAGCGCTACGCTGCGATCGCCGGACGTAGTCGCGGAACTCTACGAGCTCTATCTCAATGTGTATCGGCAGAGCACAGTGCACTTCGATCTCCTGAGCGCCGAATTCTTTGCAGCGGTACTGGCAGATGACTCGAGCGAGGGCGTGGTGTTCACCTACCGGCACGAGGGCCAGTTGATCGGCTACAACCTCTGTTTCGTCCACGGCCGCAAGCTCATCGACAAATATGTGGGCTTCCGCTATCCGCAGGCGCGTGCTCTCAACCTCTACTTCGTGAGCTGGTTCCAGAACCTGGAGTACGCGCTCACGCACGGCCTCGAGTTCTATGTGGCCGGCTGGACCGACGCCGAGGTCAAGAGAACCCTGGGCGCGCAATTTACCTGGACCCGGCATGCCGTCTACGTTCGCAACGCATCGCTACGCGCCCTGCTGCGCGCGGCGCGCAAGTGGTTCGAGAGCGACGAGCGCTGGCTCCGACAGACTTCCCCCGATGCGCCCGCTCATACTTGATACCGATGGATCCGTGCCGGCCATCGACGGCGCAACCGTAGTTCCACTCGGGGATCTGCAGGAGCAGATACGATTTGGCTGCACGATGGGGCAGCTCAAAAACCTGCGCGAGAGACTTGCGCCACCGCTTCGCACACCGCCTGAGGTCGCGTTTCTGGGTAGCGGTGACTTCCACCATCTCAGCTACCTGCTCATCGAACGCATCGCGCGAGACCGGCCGATCGAGGTCGTCGTTCTGGACAACCATCCCGACAACATGCGCTATCCATTCGGGGTGCATTGTGGTTCGTGGGTTCGCCGAGTGACTCAACTTCCCCAGGTGAGACACGTGCACGTGGTCGGCATTACTTCGTCGGACGTCAGCGCGAAGCGCCTGTGGGAAAACTATCTGACGCCACTGCGGCGCGGGCAACTTACCTACTGGTGCATCGGCAGTGAGCTTCGCTGGCCGCGCTGGGTGCCCTGGCACGAGGCGCTCAGAAGTTTCGGTGACGCCGACGCCCTGCTCGCCGCCTTCAAAAAGCACCAGGCCCATTCGCGCGCGGCCCTCTATCTCAGCATCGACAAGGATGTTCTCAGCCCTTCCGTCGTGCGAAGCAATTGGGATCAGGGGGTCTTCAGAGAAGAGACTCTCCACGCGATCATCGAGCTGCTCGGCCGCCGCATCGTTGCCTGCGACATCACAGGGGAAGTGTCCTCGTACCACTACCTCAGGGCCTGGAAGCGCTGGCTGGCCGCGCGAGATGCGCAGCCGCAGGTCGAGGCCGGTCAACTGTACGCATGGCGGCAGCAGCACTGCGCTGTCAATGACCGGCTCCTTGCGAAGCTGGCTCACGAGATGGAACAGGCCGGTCCGGCTGCCTCCGCTAACACTGCGGCAATGTGTTCAAACTGAGAGTCCGTGAGCCAGGGACTATTGGTGACTGTCAGCGTGCGCGAGGCGAAATTCCGGGCGCGTACCGCCCCAACCTGCGGCACGATCGAATGAAGATCCGGATAATCCTCGAGCGCATGCACGAACAGTCGGGTGACGCCCAGCCCGGCGCGCCATAGCCACACGAGCGCAGAATCGCGTGCCGTCTGAGTCGGCATGAGAACCAGCAGGCACGGCCAGCTTCCTTGAACACCCGGCGGGTCCGCGAAGACCTTCAATGATGGAACTCTCTGCAGTCGCGACACCCGCGTATTCGCACGCGCAATGGCCGCTTGTTGGAACTCCGGCAGGCGCGCGAGCGCGCGAGTACCCACTCGACGGCGCCACGAACCGACCCGATGCAGGGCCAGCCTTCTCGGGAGCCTGTCGCCGACGGCTCCTGCCAGATCGCCCCGATCGATCGCGCGGCGAAGTGGCGCACCGTATGCGAAAGAGAGGGCCAGGGGCCGGTAAAGCGCCGCATAGCCAAGCAGCTGAACCACGCGGCGGCACTCGAGGAACCGGTGCCTTCCGATGATTCGGGCGCTCGCCGCGGCCATCGCGCTGCGCAGCTCAGTGTCTGGCGCATAGAGCACGCCGCCTTCGTAGAGCGTCAATCCTTTACCGACGGCCAGACTGAAGAATGTGACATCCGCAGCCGGACTGGCGCAGAGGTTGCGTTTGCCCTGCGCGAAGGCTTGCGCCGCGTCTTCGATCACCCGCGCTCCGACCCGCTGAGCGCACATGCTGGCGGCCTCGAGGTCGGCGATACGGCCTGCGAGATGCGTGGGCATCACGGCCAGCGTATCGGAATCGCAAAGCGCGGCGAGTCGCCTGGGGTCCATGTCGAAGTGCTCCCGCGCGAGGTCGCAGATCTTCACCTTCAAACCGCAATTTGCGATGGCCAGCGGCACGAGCGGGCACGTATAGGCAGGAATGATCACGGTGCGGCGTGTGCTCGAATCTCGCAAGGCGCTCAGCGCGACGATCAGGCATGCGGTGCCAGAGCACTCGATCTGGACTTCCGCCACCTCGAGAAACGCCGCCACGCGCTCCGCGAAGTCGGCCGTTCGGCCCGCGCTCAGATCCCGCCAGCCCAGAGGCAAGCCGGCCGTCGGTGGCACCTCCGGCTTCACCTCTGCGCTGCCAGGCTTTCAGTCGGGCTTGCGGCCAGGCACACGATGCCCAGAACGATCGCCGCGCAGCCGATGAACGTCGCGCTTCCCAGCGGCTCATCGAACAGCACGGCCGACAGGAACAGTACGCTGATGACCTCCAGGTGGGAGGCGGCGAAGGCCGGCCCGAGCGGCGCGCGCTCGAGCAGCATCATCCAGGTGAGAAAGGCGCCCACATAGCCGCCGATCGAACCGTAGACCCACGGGGTGCCCGCCACGCGCAGCAGCCAGGCCACATCGGGGCTGAAAGGTGCGGCGGCGAGCGCCGCGAACTTGAAACAGACCTGGGCCGCCGTGTCGAACGCCAGCAACGACAGAAAGCCGACGAAGTAGAAGCGCCACACGCTAGCAGCCCGTCGGACTTGAGGTCGCGCTGCGCAGGACGCAAAAGTCGCGCCTTTTGCGGCCGGCAACGAAGGCTTTGTCCGAAAAATGACCGAAGGGCATTTTTCCCATAGACCTAGAGACCCTCGAGCCCTACCACACCCACACCGAAGGCAATCAACGCGATGCCCGCGAGACGGCAGGGACCGAGGGATTCCCCAAACAGCACGCGCCCGGCGACCGCGAGCGCGACAATGTTGATCGAGCCCAGCAGCACGCCGCGTGACAGCGGCACCACCGATAGAAATGCCAGCCAGACCACGAACTCTCCGACGTAGCAGACAATGCCGGTAAGCACCCACGGTGCGCGTGCGGGATGCATCCAGCGCCACAGCGCAGGCTCGCCTGCGGGCGTCTCAACCAGGGTTGCGCGCTTGAGCGCCAGTTGCCCGCCCGTATCGATCAACACGTTCAGAACCCAAAGCAGCACGATCGTCACGGTTGAAGACGGCTCCTGATCGACTGCGCGGAAGCAAGGGAGGTTTCCAGCCCCTTGGACGTCGGGGTCGTGGATATTCAATCGCCCTCGCCTCACCGCCTCAGGCCATCGATTGATATTCGCCGCGGATGACGTCTGCGGGACCAGAGAAAATCATTCCACAGCCGGTGGCTGCAGCACCGGTCCAGAGGCTTTTGCGTTGTGAGTGTGACCTCGAGATCGGCGCTTGCGCTTTCGCTTCTGTCACTGCTGGGCGGGTGCGCATCGACCTGGCCGGTGGCCGATCTGAAAATGCCGCTCCCGGAGGCGTGGAGGAACGCGCGACCCGCTGTGGCGTCGTCCATCACGCACCCGCTGCCTGCTGACACACGCTACCCAGGCGCCTGGTGGCATGTATTCCACGACGCCGAACTCGACAAGCTCATCGACACCGCCTTGCAGTCGAGCCTCTCGATCGCGGCTGCCGGCGAGCGCTTGCGCGCCGCCCGGGCTCTCGTGCCCGCCGCAATCGCGCCGTACCGGCCGGAGCTCAGCGCCGCTACGGGTTTCGCCTCTACGCCAGATGCGCGCGCGAACTACTTTCAATATTCCTTTGACGCCACGTGGGAGCTGCCCCTGTTCAATCGCGCGGAGAACGCGCGGCGCGCGAGCACCGCCGAGATCCAGCAAGCCGCGGCGAACGTCGCAGCCGTGCAATCGAGCGTTGCGGCCGAAGTGGCCTGCGCGTACTTCGAGACCCAATCCGCCGAGCGCCGGACCACGCTACTGGGCGAGCTCCTGAAAGTGACGCAAGCGACGTTGAATCGCGTACAGGCCCGAGTGCGCGCTGGCCTGGACGAGCCCGAGACAATCGACGCCGCTGAAACGGCGCTGGTAGCGGTTCAGGCGAGATCCCTCGAACCCGAGCCGGCGCGCGCTCAGGGGCTGCAGCGTATAGCGGTGCTGCTCGGCCGCGCGGCCATCGACCCCTCATGGACCCAATACGCACAGAGCGCGCAGGTGCCAGCGCTGCGTATCGAAACGACACCAGCCGACCTGTTACGAGCGCGCCCCGACATTCATGCGGCGGAAGCCGAAGTCGTGAAGGCGGCGGCAACGTTGGGAATCGCCCAGGCGGATCTCTACCCTCACATGAATCTGCTCGGTGCAATCACGGCCGCGACGTTGATCGGCGGCGTCGGCCGTTCGGGTTCCAGTGGAAACTTTGCCGCCGCTCCCGCGATCTCCCTGCCGCTCTTCGACTGGGGAAAGCGCCGCGCCGTGCGGGACGCCCGCTCCGCGCAGCTGGCCGCAGCCGTGCTCGACTATCGCCAGAGTGTGCTCGAGGCTGTCGCGGAAACCGAGAGCGCGCTGACGCGACTCAATCACTCAATGGACCTCGTTGAGCTTCTGCGCCGCGCGGTGGCCGCGCGCCAGGAGACCAGACGAGCAACGGCCGCACGGCTTCGCGCGGGCCTGAGTGAGGAATCGGCGGTCTCGGCCGAGTGCGCGGCGATCGAAACCCGGCTCTCGCTGGCCGAGGCGGAATTTCAGGGCGCACTGGCGATAGTGCAACTGTACAAGGCCCTCGGAGGCGCCGGCGCGCCAGCCGACGCGTGAGTCAAATGGTCAGCCTCGCGCGAAAGATGTTGAGACATGAGTGGCGGCGCTTCCTTCCGGCCGCGCTGGCCGTCGCCTTCTGCGGCGTACTGCTGGTGGTGCAAGGTTCGCTGGTGCTCGGGATTTTCTCCACTGCGAGCGTCTACGTGAGCGCATCGAGCGCGGATCTCTGGTTCGGCTATCCGGGCACGCAGAGCGTGGAGCTCGGCCGGCCGATTCCGCAAATTGCCGAGTTGCGCGCGCGCATGGAGCCGGCCGTCGAACGCGTGGAACGCTTCCAGTGGCTCGATGGCGATTGGCGTGGACCCGCCGATCACGGCGGCGTCTCGGTCTTCATTACCGGTATCGATCCCCGGCCAGACGGACTTCTGTTCTCCCGGCTCGTTTCCCCGGCACTGCGCGCGCGTCTGCTCGAGCCCGACACGTTTCTCGTCGACCTCGCCGATCGAGACAAACTCGGCGTGCACGAAGGCGCCAGCGGCGAGCTCAATGGCCACCGCGTGAGGCTGGCAGGAACCGTTCGCGGCGTGCGCGCCCTGGGCGGCGTCAACATCATCACGTCTCTGCAGACCGCACACACGCTCGGGGCACCCGGCCCCGGCTCGCGATCCATGACGTATCTGCTGGCAAAGCTGCGCGAGGGCGATCAAATCGCGCCTGCTCTCAGCCGGCTGCGTGCCGGCGCCTCTCCGCATCGATACGCCATCTGGACACGCGATGAGTTCAGCCAGCGCGCCATCGCGTTCTGGCTGCTCGATACAGGAGCCGGCCTGGGTTTTCTCTTTGCGGCGGCTGTCGTCGTCCTCGTGGGGGTGACCATTACGAGCCAGACGATGATGAGCGTCATCGGAGGCTCGATTCGCGAATACGCGACGTTGCGTGCTCTCGGTGTCGCACGTGCAGACCTCAGACGCGTGGTGCTCGAACAAGCGGCGTGGATCGGCGGGCTGGGCGTCGCCACCGCCGCCATCCTGAGCGCGGTCGTCATCGCGCTTGCCCAGTGGCAATTCGTGCCGGTCGCCGTGACGCCCTCGATGGCCCTGCTGTGTGCGGGGCTCGTCATCGGCGTCGCCCTGATCTCCGGAGCCGCCGCGGGCCGCTCCCTGCGCAACGCCGACCCAGCGCTGCTGTTGCGCTGAGGACGACCGATGCTTGCCCCCACCCTCGAAGCGGTCGATATCGCCAAGACGTTTGTGTCGGGCTCGATACGCACGTCCGCGCTGAACCGCTCGTCACTGAGCTTCGCGGCGGGCGAGCTGACGTTGATCGCCGGGCCTTCCGGGTGCGGCAAGAGCACTCTGCTTTCGATACTCAGCGGACTGCTGAGGCCGGATGGCGGCAACGTGCGCTCCCTTGGGGTCGCTTTCGAGAGCTGCACATTGAACGAGCTCGATCGGTTCCGGCTGCGGCACACCGGATTCGTGTTTCAGGGGTTCAATCTCTTTCCCTCTCTCTCGGCGCTGGAGCAGGTGCTGCTGCCCCTGCAGTACCTGCGTCTCCCCAAGCGAGAGGCGCGCAAGCGCGCTGAAAGCGCGCTCGAGGAAGTGGGGCTCGCGGCTCGCGCCGCCTCGATGCCAGCGGATCTCTCCGGCGGCGAGAAGCAGCGAGTGGCCATTGCGCGAGCGGTAGCCAAGAATCCCGAGTTGCTGTTCGCAGATGAGCCGACCAGCGCGCTGGACGCCACGAACGGCCAGATCGCCATCGATCTCCTGCATCGCGCCGCCCGCACGCAGGGGGCAACGGTCGTCTGCGTCAGTCACGACCCGCGCCTGGAGCGTCATGCCGACCGCGTTCTGCAAATGGAAGACGGACGCGTCCGGGAAGCCGCGCCATGAAACGGCACACAGGGGTTCTCAGTGTCTCCGCCGCAGCGCTTCTGGTGGCAGCCATCGGCGGGTGTGACCGTCACGCCGATGCCAGCGTTCCAGACAAGCAGCGCAAGGCGGAAACGAGCGACGTCGTGCTCGCCATGGCGCGAGGCGAAGTAGACATCGAAGGCGGCGTCATTCACATCGTCGCTCCCTCCGACGGGCGGCTTGTCGATGTGCGAGCCATGGAAGGTCAGATCGTCGCCGCTGGCGAGACCCTTGCGCTATTCGACAGTCGAGCGGCGGCGCTTGGGCTCGCCAGTGCGCACGCGCAGCTCGACGGCGCTCACGCACACACACGCCTGCTGCAGTTGAAGCGCCACTTCGCCATGCGACAGGGCGAGCGCGTTCAACAGGCAAGTGATGAGCACGCGGCCTCACCGCAGGCGCTCGACGAAGCCCGCGAAATACTGGCCACGCTGGACGCGGAGGTGGCAAACAGCGCGAGTGCCGAGGAAGCGGCGCTCGCCGGCGTTCACGCTGCGCAACTGTCGCTCGACACACTGACGATTCGCGCCCCGGTTGGGGGCCGGATCGTCGCCCAGTACGCGGCAGGCCACCCTTCAGAGTTCGTACACCAGGGTGCCGAGCTGTTGCTTCTGGTTCCCGATGCTCCGCTCATCGTGCGCGCCCTCATAGACGAGGACTTCACGAACCTCATCCATGTCGGCATGCCGGCGGCGGTCGCGACGGACTCAGACCCGGAACACCCCCACGCAGCCCAGGTGCTGCGCCTCGGCGGCATCCTGCGTCGTCACGACACTGACACGTCACCCGATGCGAAGCACGACGTGCAAACGATGGACTGCATTCTCAGTGTTCGCGCATCGGATCTGCTGGTCGGGCAGCGTGTACTGGTTCGATTTCTAAGAGGCAACGAATTGAGCTCCCAGAACCGCGACCCGGAGCTCACCCGATGAGCCGCCCGCTTCCCCACACTGCGCCGGAGTTCTTCTTCGAGGGCGGACGGACCGGCGTGTTGCTGATTCACGGCTTGAGCGGCACGCCCACCGAGCTGCGTTTCGTCGCAAAAGGCCTGCACCGCGCCGGCTTCACCGTGTATGGGCCGCGCCTTGCGGGACATTGCGGGGATGAGGCCGCCTTGCTTGCGACCGGGTGGCGTGACTGGTTCGCAAGCGTCGAGTCCGCCGCCGAACGTTTGCGTTCGCGTGTAGACCGCCTGTGCGTCGCCGGTCTGTCGATGGGCGCCGTGCTGGCATTGCATCTGGCGGCTCGCCGACCCGATCTGGTAGACGGCCTCGCCTTGTACGGCACCACGCTGCGCTACGACGGGTGGAGCATTCCTGCCCTTGCGCGTCTGGCCTTTCTGCTTCCGCTGGCAACGCGGCTCGGCATAGGACGCAAGCGTCGCTTCTCGGAATGTCATCCCTATGGCATCAAGGACGAGCGCACGCGCCGGCACATTCTCGATTGCATGAATGCGGGCGACAGCGCTGCGGCCGGCCTCATCGGCATTCCCTGGCCTTCGCTCGCAGAGTTCTATCGGCTGGCCAGGGTCGTGCGGCGCGAGCTCTCCGTGGTCCGCGCTCCGTGCCTCGTGCTCCACGCGCTGAACGATGACATCGCAAGTGTTCGCAACGCGCAGCTCATCGCGAAGAGCGTAAACGGCCCCGTTCGCGCCGTCTGGCTGAAGGACAGTTATCACATGATTACCCTGGATCGCGAACGTCACCAGGTCATCGCAGCTACCGCGCAATTCCTCCTGCAGGAGATTCCCATGAATGAGATCGAATCCGTCGTGTTGAAAACGATCGCCCGCGCCGCATCCGTGGAACCCAGCGCCGTGCGCCCTGACGCCACAGTTCGCGAGCTGGGAATCGCCTCGCTCGATGCCATCGAGATGCTGTTCGAGCTGGAAGAGAAGTTCGATCTGCAGTTCCCCGATCGCGCCGTCGACCTGGGGACAGCGACCGCCGCCGACCTGGTGCTCGCGATTCAGCAGGGGCTGGCCGCGAAGGCAGGAGGATTGAACGCCCTGCGCACCGCGTGAGCGCGCCCGCTCCGGCGAACGATCGCCAGTGGCCCGCGCGGCGGGTAGTCATCACCGGCATGGGCGCTGTGGCCAGCGCAGGCATGAACGCCACGGCGCTCTGGGAAGCCATGCGCGAGGGGCGCCCTTCGATCGCGCCGCTCACCCTGCGCGACGCACCCTCCCCCGTGCTGTGCCTCGCCGGCGAAGTGCGCGGGTTCGATCCGCTCGCCCATTTCGATCCCAAGCGACTGCCACTGCTGGATCGCGTCTCGCAGTTCGCGCTGGTCGCCGCGCGCGAGGCCGTCGCACAGTCGGGGATTCGATGGTCGGCTGACACCGCGCTCAACGGTCGCACCGCTGTGATCGTCGGCACCGGCGCCGGGGGCGAATGCGCGCACGACGAGCAGTCGCGCAAGCTATACCAGGCCGGCAGCCCCCGCGTACATCCGCTGTCGATCCTGCGCGTCATGGCCAACGCGCCGGCCTCGCACGTTGGCATGGAGTTTGGAATCACGGGACCGACGTTCGGCGTTACCAGCGCTTGTGCCTCCGCGAGTCACGCGCTGGCACAGGCCTTTGCCATGGTGCGTTCCGGGCAAGTCGACGCGGCAATCGCCGGCGGCACGGAGGCGTGCCTCACCTACGGCATGGTGAAGGCCTGGGAGTCGATGCGCGTGATGGCAGACGATGCGTGTCGTCCGTTCTGCCGGCAGCGTCGCGGCATGGTGCTGGCCGAGGGCGCTGGAATGTTCGTGCTCGAACCGCTGGATGACGCCCGGCACCGCGGAGCGCCGATTCTGGCGGAGCTTGCAGGTTGCGGGCTTTCCGCGGATGCCAGCGACGTGGTGTTCCCCTCGGAAGTGGGCGCCGGCCACGCGCTCACCCGCGCGCTGCAGGACGCCGGGCTCGACGCCTCCGACGTCGACTACATCAATGCGCACGGCACCGGCACGATTGCGAACGATATCTCCGAGACCCGCGCAATCCGCCGTGCGTTCGGCAAAGCGGCTGACGCTCTGAGCGTCTCCTCGACCAAGTCCATACATGGCCACGCGTTGGGAGCGGCCGGCGCCATAGAGTTGATCGCCGCAATCAACTCCCTCCAACACGGAATCATTCCGCCGACGGCGAACTTTATCGACGCGGATCCGGAATGTGACCTCGACTACACGCCCAACGTGGCCCGCGAGCGCACGGTCCGCGCCGCGCTCTCCAACTCGTTCGCGTTCGGCGGTCTCAACGCGGTGCTGGCTTTGCGTCAGGCGGAGATGGCGCGGGGCGCTCTGAAATCGCGACCCTGAAATAACCGGGCCGCGCAACAGGACCCGCCATGTCCGATTTTTCGAGCTGGCTCGATAGTCTGACCCGCGCCGAGTGCAACTCACCTTCTGCTGACGACGAGCCGGCGAGGATTGCGGGCGCGCACCACCATGGGAAGCTCGTGCTGGCGCAGCTCTGCGGAAGTTTTTGGACGGCTGCGCCGTTCAAATCAACCGCGCGGTCGCAAGTTCGATTGTTTCCATACCGGCCGACGCCGACGCCGCGGAACGAGCGATTGATTCGGTCAGCACGTGACGTCAACGCGCTCGCGCACTCGGAGGATTATCCAGCTGAGGGGGTTGCGGTGGTCGTTGAGGGAAGTCCGTGAAGGCCGAAGGCCCCGCTCGCATCGAAGATCGAGGCGCTTCCGCCGCGTCATTCCACGCTGGGCAAGGCGTGCCGGAGGCTCTCTTCGAGCCCTGCCCAGGCCCGTCAGCTCTGAGCGATGATGTCAGCACCTCGGCCATTCGCCACTGGACTGGGGTGCCCAGCAGAATTCTGATCTGCAGGCCCAATGCGCGACTGGGCAACACACTCCTGCTGACCCCACTCGTCCAGGAGATCGAGACGATCCTTCCCGGTGCAGAGGTAGATATCCTGACTGCGTGCCCGGCGGCCGACGAGGTGTTTCGCGAGTTCTCCTGCGTCAGAACCGTCTACCAGCTACGTCGCTACGGAGTCCGCCATCCCTGGCACCAGGTGGCAACGATGCTGCGCGCCTCGCGCACCCGCTACGACCTCATTCTCGATCCTTGTCCGAAATCCTGGTCCTCGGGGCTCGCGACGCGCCTTCTTCGCGGGCGGTTGAAGCTGGGCTTCCGCAGCCCCGAAAAGACTCGCGACACCTGCCACTGCGTACCGATTGAACAGGCTCCGCCCCACATGGCCGCGTACCCGGTATATCTGTTTCGGCAAGGCGTGCGGGGTCGCGCAAGTGACGCAAGCGGAGCGCCGGTTCCAAGACTCAGCATCGCGCTCACCGTGCGGGAACGTAACTTTGGCCGGCGGAAACTCCGTCAGATGACGCAAGCGCCGGACTCGACACTGATCCTGGCCGTCGCCACCCGTGCCACGGGTGCGAAGGCGTTTCCGCTCCCATGGTGGCGCGAGATGCTGAAGCTCGTAGGGGCTGAGCTGCCGCACGTGCGAGTCATCGAAATCCTCTCAGCGACCGAGCCGGCGCAGCTTCCGGAGTATCCGGCATACCTTTCGACCCGGCTGCGGCGGCTTGCTGGCGTCATCAATGCTGCAGATTGCTTCGTGAGTGCGGACTCGGGCCTCATGCATCTGGGCGCAGCAACCGCAACGGCAACCATCGGGCTCTTCAAGGTCACTGAACCCTCGACGTACGCGCCTTACGGTGGCCTCAACCGGGCGCTGCTCGTCGATGATCGGGCGCTGGCGCGCGTCTCGGGAGATATCGTGCGGGTGCTGCAAGAGGCGCGCGGCACCCAGTCGCTTGCCGATCGCCTCGCTCCACACTTCGCCCGATGACGTGAGCGCTCGCAGGCGAGCAGCAGCCATGCTCCACAGCCGAAGGTGGGAGCTGGCGCTGATGCTCGTCGTCATTGCGCCCTATGTCGCGTTCTTTGCTTTGTCTTCAGGTCGTGTCGGCCCGAAGGATTTCGACCAGTTTCTGGTCTTTCACGAGCTGCAGTACTGGAACAGCGCGCTCTTCGGGCTCGCAAAACAGTGGACGCCGGTCCTGTGCGGCGGTTTGTCGCTTGCGGGCGAGCCGCAGGTCCCCTTTGCCTCACTCTCGATGCTGTTCGCCTACGCGCTAGGGCCGCTGGCAGGCATCGAGATCGCAGCGATCAGCTATCTGCTGCTGGGCTGGGGAGGTGCGTACCTCTATGCAGCCCTATGGCTGCCCACCGCTCGTGAGCGTGCCCTCGCCGCGACGCTGTTCATCGGCAATCCATTTCTGTTGTGGCGGCTCGCTGTCGGGCAGATCGATTTTCTGCCGTTCTTTCTGCTCCCGCTATTCTTGTGGAGCGCGCATTGCGGCGGTACGTGGCTGCGCGTCGGTACGCCGACCACGCGCG
This sequence comes from Gammaproteobacteria bacterium, assembly GCA_040007735.1. GTDB lineage: Bacteria > Pseudomonadota > Gammaproteobacteria > Steroidobacterales > Steroidobacteraceae > JADGHX01. Next base: position 22,618 of record JBDTUL010000019.1, read on the forward strand.
CCGTGCGGGCCACAACAGCAACCCTGCTGCTCGGCGCGCTGGCGAGTGTCGCGATCGACGGGTCACCGGTGACGATCATCCACCTGCTTTTCTGGGTCGTTCTCTATGTGCTGGCGCTTGCACTTGTGACGCGCGATGCAGCCCCGGTGCTCGTCTGTGCAGCCGCTCTGCTCGTTGCTTGCGTTCTGGACGCCGGATACCTCTGGCCGATGATCGAGGCGCAGCGTCTGTTCCCACGACTGACTCCGGATCGGCACACCACGCCTCTGGCGCTGCTCTTTCATGCGCTGTTCCCGTTGCGCGGAAAGATACTGCCCGTGAATGGCAAGGGTCACGAGCTCACCGTTTACGTCGGACCGTTCGTGGCGTGGCTGCTGTGGCGGTACCGACATGCCCTGCGCGAAATGCCAAGGCACATCGCAGTGCCCCTGCTCGTGGTGAGTGTCGTGAGTGTCGTGCTGGGCATCGGCAGCCTCCGGCCTCTCCACGTGCCCCTCTGGCTCAGCCTTTTCGATCTGCTGCGCCCCTTGCCGGGGTTCCGCTCGCTCGAAGTCACCGGGCGCTACTGGGGGTTTCTGTCGGTACCCCTTTGCCTGTTCGCCGCGAAAGCGATTTGCCGATACCTCGACGAGCGGCCTCGCCATCATCTGCTACCGCAAGTCATGGCCTCGTTGCTGCTGCTGCAGTTTGCGATCGAGAGCGAGGCCTTCATCAGCCCGTGGAGCGGCTCACGACACTATCAGCCGGTCCCCACGGCATCTCTGTTTCGCGACCGAAGTGAGCAGATTGCCTTTGTCCTGAAGGGCGTTCGCTCGCAGGGCGAACTGATCACGCCCACGCGGGGGGTTCTAGACTGCTACGATCATGATGACTTCATCCATGCGCGGATCGAGCCTGGAGCGCCGCTCGCGCTGGGCGCCGCTTCGGTCATGGCGACGTTCGAGAGCTGGAACGCAATCGTGCTCCACTGGGCACCCGGGCCTCCAGTTGCGCCGGGAACCTCAGCGGGCACTACCCGGTTCATCGTGAATCAGGCCTGGCATCCCGACTGGAGCGCGAACGTGTGTGTGCCTGGGCGGGAAGAGCACAATCGCCTCGCTCTGGATTGCTCCGCCACCGATCTGCAAGCAAGGGGTGCTCGATTGCAGTTCGAAAACCATTTGAGCACGCTCGGAGCCCGCGTATCGAAGTTCGCATGGGCGGCATGGCTACTGCTGACCGGAACAGTGCTCGCTCTACGGGTCCGATTGGTTCCGCGGCGGGTGACGTCCCAGTCATGACACGCGCTGCACTCTTGCAGAACGAAATTCAGGAGGCCCGGGATGAAGATCAAATCCTTTCTTGCTGCGGTGGCGCTGTCGACGGCGAACTTCACGCTTGTGAATGCCGCGGAGCCACCAAAGCCCGCGGTGCCGTTGATCGCGCAAGCGAAGATTGAGCGCGCGACGGCCGAGAAGACCGCGCTCGCCCGGGTACCTGGAGGTCACATCAAGGAAGGGGAACTCGAACAGGAGCACGGTCGGCTCGTCTGGTCGTTCGACATCATGCAGCCCACGTCCCCGAACATCATCGAAGTGCAGGTGGATGCGATCAGCGGCAAAGTCGTCTCGCTCGTGACCGAGACACCGGCGGACCAGGCGAAGGAGGCGGCAGCGGATCGGGCGAAGGCGGACAAGAAGCCGTGACCATACGCACGGTCCGCACCGCGCTATCCAGTTCGTCTGCATTCGGCAGCCTGAACGCAGTGCTCGGCTTGCGTCAGGCGGACACGCCGCGGGAGGCCTGACTGATCACCTGATCGAGCAGCTCGAGCGCGAGGTCGATCTCATCGAAGGAAATGGTGAGCGCCGGAGCGAGCGTAATGACGTTCTTGTAGTACCCGCCCACATCGAGCACCAGGCCGTACTCGCGGCCGCGGGCGCGTAGCTTGCCTTCCATAGCGATCTCGACCATTCGATCGAGCAATGCGCGGTTCGGCGCAAAGCCGTCCGCGCCGCAGATCTCGATGCGCAGCGCGAGACCCATGCCATCCACATCACCTATCACGGCGTGGCGCTGCTGCAGCTCTCGCAGGCCGTCGAGGAAATACTGCCCCTTGGTCTGTGTCATCGTGGCGTAGTCCGCCTCGTCGAGCATCTTGAGCGTCTCGAGACCGACGGCCGTGCCCAGCGGGTTGGATGCAAACGTCGAATGCGTCGAGCCCGG
>JBDTUL010000020.1:0-24535 GCA_040007735.1 Gammaproteobacteria bacterium
CCGGGTGAGCCCGGGGGCGAAGACTTCCCACCCCAGCGTGTTGAACCGGCGAGGCTCCGCATGGTGATCGTCTTTGCACTCGCGCCCCACCACCGCGGACATCAGGCCGGGAGCGAATTTTGCGATCTGCCGCGTGTAGTAGTTGATGCCGAGAAAATCGAGGTAGCGACGGGGTGCGAAGCCCAGCAGAGCCAGACAGCCGCGGTTGAGCACGAAATCCCGGAAGAACGCGCACCACCTGTCCGCAACGCTGTGCGGGTTACAGGGCTCCACGAAGGGTGCGCTGTGCGCCATGCCTACCATCGCATCGGGCCGCGCTTTGTGAAGAGCGCCGTAGGCAACCCGATGCGCACGCATCATGTTCCATAGAGTAATGACACCCTCGACGAATGAGCGGCGCTGGCAGGGAGGCCAGTCTCCCACCACGAAAGCGCGCTTCACGTACACCGTGGGCTCGTTGATGGTGAGCCAGAAACGCACGCTCTCCCCGAGATGAGCGGCAACGTGCTCCACATAGCGGCGAAACAGTTTCACGCTGTCTGCGCGTGCCCAACCCCCACGTGCGGCAAACCACTGTGGGTTGGTGAAGTGATGCAAAGTGACGATGGGTTCCATGCCCCGGTCGCGTAGCGCACGAATGACGCGTGCATAGTGTGCGAGGGCTTCCGGATCCCACACGCCCTCGCTCGGCTCGATGCGGCTCCACTCGAGCGAGAAACGGTGCGCGTTGTGGCCCCACGCGCGTGCCATGTCGAAGTCCTGCTCGTAGAGCTCGAACTGGCGGCAGGCATCCCCGGAGCGATAGGGCAAGCGCCCCTGCTCTTCCAGTGCCCACCAGTCGTTGCGGCAATTGTTGCCCTCGACCTGATGACTCGCAGTCGAGGCGCCCCACAGGAATGTCGGCGGAAAACCGCGCACGGGACGGGGCTCTGCGGCGTCTACCGACATGAATGACCTTCAGCTGCCCAAAATGGATTCATTGCTTTCATCGCCATTGGCCCGGACAACCCACTAGAATGCCGCCCGTGCCGCGGGCGACCGCAAAACCAGTCTGATTGAAGGCCCGCCGCAACCTCCGCGCATGCGCTACGCGATTATTTCAAATCCACGCGACCAGATCGGCGCCGGGCTCGCCGGGTCCGTAGCGATCGTGTCTTATAACATCGGACGGCAGCTCGCGCAGACGCACGACGTGGCGATCGTCGTGGCACAAGGCATGGGGCAAAGCGCGCGGGAGCAGCTGGAACCGCGGCTGCAGGTCATGCGGGTGCGCACTCCCTGGTCGAAGCTGCACAAATACCGGGAGCTCGCCGCCTCGGCCTTCGAAGCGGTGACACCGCACTTCCTGTCGTCCTGGTATTTCTTCGACTTCTATCGCGCGGCCGGCGAGGCGCTGAAGAGCTTCGATCCGGACGTCATCCATATTCAGAATTACGGGCAGGCCGCGCACATTCTGCGGCCGCTGTTCCCGCGCGCGCGCTTCATCGTGCACCTTCACGACACGGGGCTGGCGCAAGTAGATACCCATACTGCGAAGAGAATCGTCGGCGAGGCGGATCTCATTCTCGGCTGCAGCGAGCACGTGGTGCGGACCATACGCGCAGCCCACCCCACTATCGAAGCGCCGATGCGAACGGTCTACAACGGAGTGGACGCGCAGGCCTTCGCACAACCCGGCACCTCAGTTAGCGCGCCCACGGGCGGAGATGCCGCGGGTTTTAGAATTGCCTACGTCGGGCGCCTGTCCCCTGAGAAAGGCGTGCACATGCTCATCGACGCGTTCAATCGTGTGATCGAGCCGCTACCCTCGGCACGTCTCGACCTGTACGGTGGCAGCGCCATGTTTGCCTACGCGGTGGTCAAGCTCTACAGGCATGACCCCCACTGGGCCGGCATCTACCAATACTACGGAAGCAATCCCGTTCAAAGACTGATGAGACAGCTTCATTCGCCCGGCGATCGATATGCCGCGGGACTCCGCGGCATGCAAAGCGCAGCTGCGGCGCGCGCCACACGTTTTGTTGGTGAGCAGCCGCACTCCGTCATGGCAGCGTCGTTTGCAGCTTCCGACCTACTGGTAGTGCCCTCTGTGTGCGACGAGCCGTTCGGCATTCCGGCCCTGGAGGCCATGGCGGCCGCGAAGCCGGTTGTGGCCACCGCGGCGGGAGGCTTGCCGGAGCTGGTCCATGACGGCGAGAACGGGTTGCTCGTGCCCCGGTCCGATCCCGCGGCGCTGGCCGAAGCGATGCTCCTGCTTGCGCGGTCGCGCGAGACGCGGCAACAAATGGGCCTCGCCGGTCAGCGCATCGCCCGCGCTTCTTTCACCTGGGCCAGCGCTGCGGCGAGCCTCGCCGCGATGCTGGTCGAATACCGGCTGGACCCTGCTGCTCGATGAACGTTGCTCGCCGACTGACGGCCAATATGGCCTTTGCCGTGGGTGGGCGTGTGATCAGTGCACTGATCGGCCTGGCCATCACCGGCCTTGTGACCCGCCACCTCGGCGCCGAGCTTTTCGGCATCTACCGGACCGCGTCCGCGTGGGCCGTGCTCGGTTGTACGCTCGCCAACCTGGGCCTCAGTGTCGTCTGCCTCAGAGAGATTTCGCGCCCCGGCGCGGACATCACGCGAATCATCGGAACCGCGCTCACTCTGAGATTTATCACAGCTGCGCTGAGCATCGTCGTGCTCACCGTGGTGTTCATGCAGGTGCCCCTGGCGCACATGGGCGACCCGCTGCGGCTGGCTCATGCGGTTACGATTGCCGGCATCGGCACCATGGCGACGCTGGGGAACGAACTCGTCGTTACGATATTCCAGAGCGCGCTCGCTCAGCGGCGCGCCACTATCGCGGAGTTGTCAGGCGGTGCCGTGACACTCGTCCTGACACTTGTCGTCATCTACATGGGCGGCAGCCTCCTCGGCCTCATGGGCGCGGCGACGGGCGGCCTGATCATGACGCTGCTCATCTCCGTGGTGCTGGCCGAAAGCATCGCGCCGGTGCGTCCGCGCCTGGATATAGCGCTGGCCGGCTCACTCCTCGTGCTCGGCATTCCGCTCTTCATGTCCGACATCGTCGGCATGGTCACGCTCCGTCTCGACACCGTCGCACTCTCCTTGTTCAGCACACCCACCGAAGTGGGCTACTACGGCGTCGCGAACAAGCTTCGAGAAGTGGCAGTGAAACTGCCGTACATGTTCGCAGCCTTCCTGATGCCACTGCTGGTCCGCTCGATGGGAGACCTGCGCGAGTTCAACTTGCGGCTGTCCAATTCGCTGGTCGCCGTGTGGGTATTCGCGGTGAGCGTGATGCTCGCCATGGGCTGCTTCGGCGACGTCATCCTGCACCTTCTGGCTGGCCGCGGTTTTGCCGAAAGTACCTCGGTAGTGCAGATCACGGGCATCGCGCTCGCGGCGGGGTCGCTGTCGGCGGTCCTGCAAATGGGCGTTCTGGCCAGGGATAGAGCCGGCCAGGTTCTGAACGCGCACATCATTTCCGCCGTAGTGGCGATTGCGGGCTATTACCTGCTGATTCCGCGCTGGGGAGCCGCGGGGACGGCCTGGGCCGTGGCCGCGGGCGAAAGCGCGTTCATGCTTCGCCTGCTCTGGATTGCGAGCCCCGACGGCATATCCGCGTTGCCCTGGCGAAAACTCCTCGGAGTCGGGCTAGTCGGCGGATTCAGCGCCGCACTTCTTTTGGGCCTGCGGGCACGTGGTGTTGGCCTGGCATGGGCGCTGTCCGCAGCCGTGGTGCTCTATCCCCTCCTTTTGCTCGGAGCAGGGGTCGCCAGCCGGCAACAGTTAATGAGTCTGGTGGGACGTAGCGGTCCCAAAGATCCGAACGTATCCTGACAGGTATGCGTCCTCTGGCTGTCAAAGACCCTAGTTCGATACGCGTTCAGTCCGCTCGCGGGTTCGCCTGCCTGCTGCTGGTCACCTACCACGTCATCGGGTCTGATGCGGACTCCGGCATTCACGTCGACGATGAATCGCTCTGTCGATATTTCACGGATCTGTTCCTGCCGATCCGCATGCCGCTCTTTACGTTCCTGTCGGGCTTCGTCTATGTGTACAAGCCCATGGTTCGCACGCTGTGGCGAGACTTTGCCCGCCGCAAGCTGCTGCGCCTGGGTGTGCCGCTGCTGGTTGCGTCCACCGTCACGTTCCTGAGCCTGCTGGCCGTTGCGCATCTCACCGATGGTCAAAGCGGCATTGCCGCAGAGATGCGACTCTCGACCATCTGGAAGATCTACATCTTCCCTCTCAAACATCTATGGTTTCTGCAGGCGTTGCTGAGCGTGATGGCCATCGTCATGGTGCTCGAAGCGCTGAATGCGCTCGCCACCATCGAGCGCTTCCTCATCGTGTTCGCGATCGCGTTGCTGGCGTTTGCCGTCTCGCCACTCGGTTCACTGAAGGTTTTTAGTCTGCATCAGGTCACCTTCCTTCTGCCGTTCTTCCTGCTGGGAGTCGGCGCGAACCGCTTCCGCGACATTCTGCAGAGCCCCATCGTGATGATTGCTGTAGCCTCGTTGTTCGCGGTGGCGCTGATTACCCACGGCATCGAAGCCACCTTTGGACACATGGGCGTATCCGAGCACACCACGCTGGTACCCGCCGCACTCGCCCTCTCGGCGGTTCTCTGCATCGTGCGGTGGATGCCGCCGTCGCGCTTCCTGCAATGGATCGGGAATTTCTCGTTCTCGATCTATCTCTACCATCTCGCGCTCATCCTGTTTGTCGGCTTCACGGCCGAGCAGCTGGGCATCCGGCAGAGACCGGTGCTGCTGTTGCTGGGATTGGCGGGCGGGATGTTGCTGCCGGTGTTATTGGAGCGCGCGTCCCGTCACAGTGAAATCGCGCACTTTCTGTTGCTCGGCCAGCGCCTGAAATCGAAGCTCCCCGTCTCGGGTGTGGGCTTCGGCGATACGATGGTCGTGCCGGCCCTGCAGGCTGAGTCGGCTCAGACGCGGCAAACGAAATAGTTGAAGCTATCCTGCTGGACGCGCAGCCACGGCTGCAGCACTTCGACCGCCGAATAGCCGAAGCCCCCGAGAAGATCCAGCTGTCTCGACGTAGACACGTAAACCGTCAGCAGCCCGTAGTCCTCGCCGCTGTCATTCAGGTAGGCATAGCCATCGAAGGTCTGTTCCAGACGGCGATTGCGGAGCCGATTGCCGGCCGCCTTGAGTAGCCAGCGGGGAAGACGTAACAGCAGACGCGCGAACGCGCGCGGGCGATAGGCCATTTTCCAGGTTTGCGCGAGATCGGGGCGCAGGTAGAAGCCGCTCTGATGTTCCTTATCCGCCAGGTCGTGCGAGGAGAAGACCAGAACCCCCTCAGACGACAGCAACGTGCGCAATGCCAGCAGCAGAGTGCAGCGGTCTTCCCAAGGGATGTAGTCGAGGCCGTTGAAGGAAATCAGAATGGCATCGAAGCGTTCGCCGGCGAACACGCGCGGCACGTCGCGCATGTCCAGTACCCGGATATCCGCCGCGGGAAAAATCTTGCGCGCGGCGCAAACCATGACTTCTGAGAAGTCGAGCCCGACGTAGCGGCTCGCCTGCGCCAGCAGTGGGCGTGTGGTGCGGCCCATGCCAATGGCGATGTCGAGCACGTTGCCCCGGAACTGGCGGTCGTAGTCGCGGAAGATCTTTTCCTCCGACGGAAACAGATCTTGAGCCTTGCGGTAACGCTCGACGAACTCGCGCTTCTGATAAGTCGCGTGATTCGGCGATTGTTGGGGGCTGCGCAAGTCGGTCTCCGCGGCCATCTGGGGCGGGCCGGGATGGTGATCGGGGCGCCCGCTGCAGACGGCATGGGTAAGACTCTAATTCGACCTGAGCCCGTGTACGCGCCCGCGGGTATTAAGAATACGTAATACCGGGTGCGCAGGGCCCACCTGCGCGACGCGGGCGTTGTGTGAGTCAGTTCACCGTTATGGGATTCAACCGGTGTGCACCACTCCGACTCCCGCCGGCACCCCCGGAGGACACGCTAGGATTCGAGCGTGTCGAACTCCCGTGCGACACATAAAAATAATGGTGGCGTCGGCCGCACCGAATGATCCCGCACTCCATGACATCAAAATCTCCGGGCCGCGCGTTCCGACCCGAAATCGAAGGCCTGCGCGCCGTCGCGGCAACCCTCGTTGCGGTATTCCATATCTGGCTGGGCCGCGTGTCGGGCGGTGTGGACGTCTTCTTCGTCGTGTCCAGCTTCCTGATCACCACGGGACTGCTCGGCCAGATCGAGCGCAGCGGAACGATCGACTTCGCACGGTTTTGGGGCCGCCTGGTCAAGCGCCTGGCGCCCGCCGCACTGCTGGTGTTGTGCGCAGTCGTCATCGCCTCGTTGTTCTGGCTACCGCAGTCGCGGTGGAAGGAAACCATCCAGGGTGTCGCCGCCGCAGCGGTGTACCTGGAGAACTGGCTGCTGGCCCACGATTCCGTGGACTACCTCGCCCAGAATCGGCCGCCGAGCCCGGTGACCCATTACTGGGCCCTGTCCATCCAGGGGCAGTTCTACGTCGTGTGGCCCTTCCTCTTCGCCGCCACTGCGTACGTCGCGCGCCGTTCGAACGTCGCCTTCCGCAAGGTGCTGGTGCCGGCTCTCGCAGTGCTGTTCGCCGCTTCATTGGGCTACTCGGTTTACATTACCGGAGTGAACCAGCCGTACGCGTACTTCCATACGTTTGCGCGCATGTGGGAGTTCTGTATCGGTGCACTACTCGCCGTCCTCATCCCGGCCTTGGTGCTGCCGAACTCGGTTCGCCTGGCCGCCGGCTGGGTGGGTCTGCTCGCGATAGTGAGTTGCGGCTTCCTGTTTCAGGTGTCACGCGTATTCCCCGGTTACGCAGCGCTTTGGCCAACGCTCGCGGGTGCGCTGGTCATTATTGCCGGAACCACGCGCGGGTTCGGCGCGGACAAACTGCTGGCAACCCGGCCCATGGTTTACCTGGGCAGCATTTCCTACGGCATCTATCTGTGGCACTTCCCGATCCTCGCCTTCTGCAAGACGTACGCGGAGCCCCACCCGATCAGCTTCATCACGGGCGTGTGCATTCTGGCCGCTGCGGTTGGGCTCGCTGCGCTGACCAAACACTTCGTCGAGTCTCCGAAAGGCGCCGCGGACCCGGCAAAGGAGTCTACGGCGGCTTCGTTCAGGCTCGGCACCGCATGGCTGGCGCCGGTGATCGTTGGCCTTGGCATCTGGGGCGTGTACTACAAGCATCTGCGCGAACACGCGAATGACCACGAGCTCACGGCGCGCGGCAGCCACCCTGGCGCGCTTGCGCTGACGCCGGGCTTCGTGCCCTCTGAGAAATATCGGGCTCCCGCCTATCCAGGGCCGCTCGCGGTCTCGGACAATCGCGATAGATACGACGACGAGAATTGCTCGCCACGCATCGACGCAACAGTGCCGAAGCACTGCATTCTTGGCTCGGCGAACGGAAAGGTCGTTATCGCGGTCGTGGGCAGCTCTCATTCGTCCCAATGGCTGCCTGCGCTCCAGCAGATCGCCGTGAAGGAGAACTGGAAGGTCGTGTCCTTCGCGCGCAGCAATTGCCCGTTCCATCTCGGGCAGAATGTCGGCGAGAAGGAACTGCCAACCTGCAAGGAGTGGAACGAAAACGTGCTGAAGGCCCTGCTCGAACTGCAACCGGATGCCGTCTTCATGACCTCGACTCGCACGTCGGACGGCGATGAATTCGTGCCCGAGGGTTACCTCGAGACGTGGCGTGCGCTGGACAAGGGCGGCGTCAAGGTGATCGCGCTACGAGACAACCCGAACATGTGGTTCGATGCATCGGCGTGCGTAGAGCTGCATGGGCCAAACGCGCCCGTCTGTTCGCTCGAACGTGCCGCGATGCTCGAAGTGCCGAGCCCGACGCAGGTGATGAAAGACCCGCCGGCCAACGTGCGCTTCATCGATCTCAGTGACTACTTCTGCGATAACCGGGCGTGCCGGCCTGTCATCGGCAATGTGGTGGTGTATCGGCATTTCAATCACATCACCTCGACGTATGCGCTCACGCTCGCACCCATGCTCACGCGGGAGCTGCACCGGGGACTGGGTATTGCGGTTCCAGCGCCTGCACCGGGAACGCTGCAGGCCGGGCTCGCGAGCGGGAAATGACGGGCACGCCGCCGGTTCGAACGCGCGGCGGTAAGGAATTGCACATTCCCTCGCTCGACGGAATCCGCGCATTCGCGGCGATGTGGGTGTTTGCGGCGCATGCGGGTTTCAAGCACCTCGTGCCCGGCGGCTTCGGCGTCACGATCTTCTTCTTCCTCAGCGGTTATCTCATCACCACGCTGCTGCGCCTGGAACACCAGGCGACCGGCACCATCAGCCTGAAGAAGTTCTATCTCCGCCGCATCTATCGAATTCTGCCGCCCATGTACATCGTGCTGCTCGTTACGCTGGGAATCAGTGTCAGTGGACTTGCGCCGGGCAACATGACCTGGGGCGCCGTGCTTGCGCAGTTCGCGCACCTGACGAACTACTACCTCGCACTGTATGGAAACGAGCACCTCATTCCAAACACCGCACTGACGTGGTCGCTGGCCGTGGAGGAACATTTCTATCTGCTCTATCCACTCGCCTTGTGGACCCTGCTGAAGCGAGGCTACAGCGACCGCCAAATCGCAGGCATTCTGCTCGGCACCTGCGCGGCCGTTCTGATATGGCGATGTATCCTGGTGTTCGGCGTGCACATCGAAGGGGATTGGCCCTATGTTGCAACCGACGCGCGCCTGGATTCGCTTCTTTTCGGCTGCATCATGGGCGTGTGGCTCAACCCGGCGCTGGATTCGCGTCAACTCAAACTCGGAACCCTGGGTGCACTTGCGCTCATCGCCGCAGCGATTGCCGTAGAGCTGTTCTCGTTCCGGTTTGGTATCGAGATGACCGAGACGTTCGGCTATTCCCTGCAGGGAATCGCGCTATTCCCCCTCTTCTACTGCGCGGTCCGCTACAACCAGTGGCCGTTGTTCCGCTGGCTCAGCTTCCGGCCCGTGCGTGCCCTCGGCATCATTTCCTATTCGTTCTACCTGATTCACACTTCGGCACTGCATGTCACTGCGCACCACCTCGGGGTTCATTCGGAACACCGGGTTATCGTCATCGGCTGGGTCTGCGCGGCGGCGTTTGCCACCGCTATGTATTTCCTGGTGGAGCGGCCGCTTGCCGGGCTGAGACGCCGGCTTCATACCGCGTGACCCCGCGGTATCGCGCTCACACGACGGTTTCGGCCAACACCTGCAAGGTTTCACGGGCACATCGGTCCCAGGTGTAGAGCTTCGAGCGCGCGAGTCCCTTCAACTTCTGAGATTCACGAAACACGGGATCGGTGGTCAGGCGCCGGATCGCCGCGGCGATATCGGAAGGATCGGCCGGGTTGCAGAACAACGCGGCGTCGCCGGCGATCTCGGGCAAGGCGCCCGTATTCGCAGCCACCACGGGGCATCCGCATGCCATCGCCTCCACCTGCGCAAGGCCGAACGATTCGTAGAACGACGGGTACACGAAGCAGGTCGCGAGGTTGTAGAGATGGACGAGCTCCTCGCTCTTCACGAAATCCAGGAACTGAACCCGATCGCGCAGGCCGAGCTCATCCACCAGCGCAAGATCACTCTCAAACTTCCAGCGCACGCCGCCAGCGACGACCAGCTTGTGTGGAATGTCCCCCACCACTTTCGCGAACGCGCGCAGCAGATTGCCGAAGTTCTTGTTCGGGAAGATGCGCCCGACGAACAGGATGAAATGTTCCGGGAGTTTGAACTTGTCGCGGGTTGACTCGAGCCGCTGCCGATCCGGCACGACGCCGAAATTTTCCGACACGCCGAGCGGTATCGAGCGCACCTTGGCAGGATCGCAACCGGTCGCCTTGCAGTACTCAACGGCCATCGTCTGGGAGACCGCGATGATGCGGTCGGACGAGCGCACGAGCACCTTGTCCATGAACATCCAGCGCAGGTACTGGTCCGCACGCAGCATGCCGGGCACCACGTAGCGCTCCGCGCCGTGAATGGTGAACACCTTCTTGAACTTGCCGAGCACTGGAATCGACATGAACGGGCTGAACAGCACGTCGATGCCTTCGCGCTTCGCAAGCGGCGGCAGCAGAACCTGGTCCCACACGATGCCGCGCCGCTGGTCCGTCATGACCTCTTTAACGGCGGGCGAACGCGCGGAAGGCTCGATTCTCCCCGTGACGTCGCTCGGGTACAGGAGCACGTATTCATGCCCGCCACCGAGGCGCACGAGCCGATTCACGAGCTCGATGGTGTATGTGCCGGGGCCACCCCACTTGGGGTCGAAGGCCTTCATCGGAATGCCGATTCGCATGCGTCGTCCGGTGCCGATCAGCGAGCCGGACGCTCGAGGCTCTCGACCAGCGCGGACACCTGTTCAAGCGGCTCCCGCCGAATGTGGATGCGCCCCCAGATCTCGAGAGTCACGAGGCCAAAGAACCCGAACGTGCGCCGGTGGCCGCTTTCCATCAGGCGGCGCAACGCACGCTCGCTCAGGCCCAGCGATTCCTGGCAGAAGCCATTCCGGAACAGCTGCATATTCACCAGCGGGGCGATGTATTCGCCCACCGGCAGCGGAAAACCCGCTTTCTTGCGGCCGATGAGACGGTCCGGAATGTACTTCTTGGCAACCTCTTTCAGCACCCACTTGTCCGCGCGCGCACCCACTTTGTATTCGAGCGGCAGGTTGATGGCCTTGTGCACGAGGCGGTGGTCGAGCAGCGGCACACGGCACTCGACCGATGCACCCATGCTCGCGCGATCGAGGCGCCGCAGGAGCGGTGTGAGGAAGTCCGAGAGATCCGCAAGCATGGCGCCCAGCACGGCGCGCTCGGGTTTGTCACTGACGAACCCATAGGTCTCTTCGCACTGCTCCAGCCAGTCGAGGCGCGCATGGCGATCCAGGAAATCCACCGCGGGAGCCAGCGCTTCGCGGAAGCGTCGGGTCGACACCGGAAGCCCTGCATTCGAGTAGACGAGAAGCGCAGCGATGTCGTGGAGCTTGTCGGGCAGCAGGTTCATCCACTTCTGCAATCGCATCATTCGCATCTTGCGGCGATAGTTCCAGCTATAGCCACCGAACAGCTCATCCGCACCTTCGCCCGAGAGCAGCACGATGACGCCGTTGTCACGCGCCAGCTTGCAGATGAGGTAGTACGCAATGGTGTTGGGGTACGAGAGCGGCAGATCGGAGAGGTACACGCACGTCGTCAGTGCGCGCCGGAAAGTTGTGCCGGTCAGCGACAACGGGATGAACGGAATCTTGAGACGATCCGTCAGGTGCTCGGCGTACTTGCGCTCATCGAGCTCCGGAAACCCTTCGATCGACACGTGAAACGCACTGAGCTTGTCGGTGTGGCGCGCAGCCATGGCCGTCACCAGGCTCGAGTCGAGGCCGCCGCTCAGCAGGGTGCCGACCGGCACGTCGCTGATGAGGCGCAGGCGCACGGCGTCATCCAGCGTCTGGTCGAATTCCTTCACCACCGCCTCGGGCGGCATCGAATCCAGGCGCTTGTATTCAGCCTGCGAGACAAAATTCAGCGGCGAATACCAGGGCTTCGAGTGCACACCCTGCGCATCGATGGTGACCACGTGGCCGGGCAGCACAGCATGCACCCCTTCGATGAGCGTCTGTGGCGTGAGCGAGTCCACGCTCCGATACAGCATCCACTCCGACAGGCTTTGCTGGTCGACGCGGGGCGCCGGTATCTCCTGCACCAGCGCCTTCATCTCGGACGCGAACAGGATCGTGTCGCCCTGTCGCGTGTGATACAGCGGCTTGATGCCGTAGCGGTCGCGCACGAGCACCACATCACCCGAATTGGTGTCGGCTACGGCGAACGCGAACATGCCCACGAACTTGTGCATGCACTCGCTGCCCCACTGCATCCACGAATGCAGGATGACCTCGGTGTCCGTCTTCGAGTGGAACTCGTGACCGAGCTTCAGAAGCTCTTCGCGAATCTCCGCGAAGTTGAAAACCTCGCCGTTGTAGGCGATCCACCAGCGGCCGGTGGCGTCGCTCATCGGCATGTGGCCGGCCTGCGAGAGGTCGATGATGGCGAGACGACGTGAGCCGAGCACAGCCGAACCCACGCGCTTGATGCCGCTGTCGTCTGGACCGCGGTACGCGATGACATCGCACATTCTGCGGACGAGCGCTTCCTCGCCGCTGGGGTCGCCGCTCCCGCTGAGAGTTACGAGACCCGCCAGGCCACACATGAAACTACCCTCTGCTTTCTTTGAGTTGAGCGGGCGCTGCGCTCGCGCGCCAGGGGATCGGCCGGCCGAGCAATGTCCCGAGCTCCGCCAGGTCCGCTTCGAAATACTTCGTCAACGTCGCGCGGGCGCGATCGTCCAGCTTGAGTTTCGCGCCGGTGTTGAAACGCTGGATGACATCCTTCACGCGGCCCGTCAGCGACAGCGGCAACAGCTTGCGTGCGAGCGACGTCACCGGATTGGGCTTGCTGATCAGGCTTGCCATGAATCGCGAGCGCGGCACGCCCGAGCGGTTGAACGTGGAGTCGTGCTGCACGCGAACCGCAGGGTCTACGCCGAGGAAACGGAACGTATCCGCCAACACTTCGGCGGGCGTGCGCACGAGGTCGTCCATCAAAATGACTTTCAGGTTTTCGCGACCGAACTCTTCCATGTAGCGACGCACCGTCGGCGTGTAGATCGAGCTTCCGGCGTAGCGCCACATGGCAGCGTAGCCGCGCGCGGCACGGTCGTTTTCCGCGGCCAGCGCCGCATTGAAGTCGATTGTTTCGCGACCGTCGCGAATCAAATGCATGTATTGCGAGAACGCCTTCTGCACCGGGTCCCGCAACATCACGATGATTTTGGCGTCACCGAGACGCTGGTGCATCTCCATGCGGGCATCGTTGAAATAAAAATACGAGGGCGAAATGTCGCCGAGGGCGACTTCATCCTTCGCGTCCGTGAAGTACGCTGCGTACTCCTCGAAGGTGCGGCAACTGGTGGCGAGGATGTTCTGGTCCCCGGGCCCCCCAAGGAGCTGTTCCATGTACCGGTAGGAGAAGTAATGAAGCTCTTTGCGCGCCGGCAGGAAAATCTGCGGATGCTGCTTCAGGTAATGATAGAGCGAGGTCGTGCCGCACTTGGGCGCGCCTACGACAACGAAATTCGGCAGCCGGTTACCCATGACAGCGATTCGTTAAAGGAACGACGGCCACGCGCGACCTTCGAAGTGCGCGGGGGCGTCTACGCCCAGCAGCCCGAGTATGGTCGGTGCGATGTCGAGAATATGGCCGCGGTCGAGCGAGCCGTCGCTCGCGATCTTCGGCCCGCGCGCGAGCGCGAAGGCGGTGGCGCGATGGTTGCCCGTGTAGAACGGCGAGATGGCATGGCCTGCTGGCCCGGCGATGCGCCCCACATCCGCGGTGCTCACCTGGTCGGTCACGCGTGCGTCGAGGTTCCAGCTGATCACGGCATCCGGCAAATTCTTGCGGCGCGGCCCGGAAAACACATCGTCCACGCGCGCTACGCGCTCCGGGGCGCGCATGCCGTTGACGGGATTTACCATCGTGTTCAGCTCTTCCGTCAGCCTGCCGAGAATCTCATCGTACTCGGTGCCGGCGCGGACGATGCCCTGCGGCTCACGGCCGCTGAGGTTGACGCGGAAGTAACCTTCGTTCGAATTGGGAATGCAGAACACTTTCGAGCGGCTCCAGTCGATGCCGGAGTTCACCCACTTCATGCTGATCTTGTATCGCAGGCTGCGCGGCAGGCAGCGAGTGACCGACTGCCGCAGCTCCAGCGGCACAGCCTGGCGCAACGAGGAAAGCAGGCCCTTCTTCGGGGCGGCCGTGGCCTTGCGATCTCCGCCACCGACGCTGCCCGAGTAGAACAGGCCCATCTTGTGCAGCATCTCCGGCATCAGATGGCAGCCTGAATAGTTCGGGCCCATGCCATCGCCGGAGGTAATGATGACCGTGGTGTTGTCATCCGCCGCCGCCACGATCTCGCCGATGGCCTTGTCCAGCGCCGTATAGACATCGCGAACCGGATGCGCCACCGACAGAGGCCCGCTTGCGGGGTGGCTCGGATACGCGCCATCCTCGACGTGCCAAAGATAGTGACCGGCGCCGTGCGGCTCACCGAACGTGACGAACATGAAGTCCCAGTTCTGCTCGCCCATCAGCGAGCGCACGACTTTGGACTTCACCTCAGTGCCGGCAACGAGCTGGTCGCGGAAGGCGAGCGGATCGTCCGGCACCTTGACGCAATTGCTGTGCTCAGGCGCGGGGTACGGGCCGAAGCGACGCTTGATGTCGTTGAGCATGCCGCGCGGCGTGGAGCCGGGCTCGCCGAACCACGTCCACGTGCCGTAGTCGAGAATCTGGACGCCTTTGAAGCCTTCCAGCCGATAATTCATGAACGCATCGAGGATGACGCACTTGCGGCCGGCATCGTCGAGATACTTCCAGAACGGCGGGCGGCCCGCGGTCTCCGGATAGGCGCGGTGGATTTCCTGAGCGCCCGCGGTGATCTGATATGCGTGATACAGGCCATGCTGCCCAGGCGTTGTGCCGGTATACAGAGTCGGCCAAGCCGAAACGTGCATCACTTCCGCCGTGGTGCCCAGGCGCGACCACATGCCGTTCTCGCGCAACGCGCGGAACGCCGGCATGGCGCCCGCTTCCATCCATTGCTCGATCAGTTCTGCGTCGGCGCTATCCAGGCCGATCAGCAGAACGCGGCGATCGCTCTTGCCCGGCGGACGTGAGCTCATCGGGTTCCGCTGGCGGCGCCGGTGTAGATCTCGGACATGTCGACCGTGCGGCGCTCGCGATCGGAGACCTTGCCGGCATCGATCATCGCCACTGTCCAGATGTTGTCGTCGCCGCGCGTTTCGGCGGACGTCCCTTTGAGCACGGCATCGCGAAGGCTGTTCAGCAACGAAGTGGTACCGCCCTGGGGATACGGACGCTCATCGCCCTTCGGCACCTTGTCGTTACGCATGGGGCGGAACCAGCGGCTGCCGCCGGGGCGATACGCAAGATACTTGCGGTTCGTCCAGAGCACGCCGTTCTCGCCTTCGATCCACAGCGAGAATCCATAGCGTTTGGAGAGCAGCGTGCCGATGTACTGCACGCGCATGCCCGGAAATTCAATGAGCGCTTCGGTGTGCGCGCCGTGTTTGAAGTCCGTCACCGCCGGATTCCACACGCGCACGGCGACATTCTGCGGCTGGCCGAAGAAGCCGCGCATGCTGTCGAAATGATGGGTGGCGATTTCCTGCAGCTGCGGATATTCGATCTGCCCGAACCACGGACCTTCGACACGAGCCGGCTGGTTGCGGCGATCTATCATCACGGCGTTGTCGAGGCGTCCGAGAAACTTCTCTTGCAGCAGCCGGCGAATGGTTCGCTCGGAAGGCCAGAAGCGATAGTTCTCTGCAACGATGACTTGCTTGCCATTCGCCTTCGCGCACTCGAGAACCCTGCGCCCCTCTTCCACCGTGGTGGCAAGCGGCTTTTCCACCATGACGGTGAGCCCGGCCTGCAGGCACTGGATAGTGACGGCCGCGTGAGTGGCAGACGGCGTGACGATCAGCGCCGCATCGGGTTTCACGGAGCGAAGCGCGGTCTCGACATCCTTGAAGTAGCCGCAGCCCTGGTCGCCGATGATCTCGCGCGCCTTGTTGAGCGCCGCTTCGTCGGGCTCGACGATGCCGACGCACACGGCATCCGGATATCCCTTGATGAACTGCGCCCAATGGCGCCCACGCAGGCCCGCTCCGACCTGCAGAATCTTGATGCTCACGGCGAGGGACTCCTGATCTTCATGCAACCTTCAATTCGGGCCAGACATGGCCGTGCATATGTACTGGTGGTGTAACACCGAGCCACGTCATCGCGCTCGGCGCTACGTCGAAAATGCTGCCGGATTCCAGTGTCTGCCCTGCCGGCACGCCTTGTCCCACGACCAGCGCAAAGGCCGGCGCAGTGTGCGTGCCAGGGCGGGGATCGGGCGAATCCCTGGATAGAGTGCTGCCGAGGCGGCCCGACGTCACACTGCCGATGGGCGCGTGTGCGTTCCAGTTCACAACCAGGTCCGGCAGCCACGGCCGGCGCGGGCCGGGGAACGCCGCATCGCTCCGGAGCACACGGCTCACGAGCGGCCGGGCGGTCAGGGGATCGCGCAGTTCGATCAGCGCGCCCTCGATCTCATTGAGCAGCGCCTCGTAAGGCGCACCGGGCTGGACGATGCCCATGGGCTCGCGGCCCGCCAGGTTGATGCGTATGCAGCCTTCGAGGTCTGTAGGCAGGCAGTAGGCCCGGGTTCGGGACCAGTCCACGGCGGCCATGTCCACGCGTTGCGCGAGCTTGTCGCGGATCGAGGTGGGCAGCAGGCCAGCGAGGCTCTTGCGGAAATTCCTGGGCAGCAGGTCGCGCAGGGCTTTGACTGGATCGAAACGCTTTTTCGACGCAGGTTCGGTATTCCCGGCCGCGCCTTGCTGTGCCGGGGGTTTGGCGCCGGCATTGGCGAGATACCCCAGCTTTTCCAGCACGTCCGGCAGCAGATGCCAGCCTGCGTTGTTGTCGCCGATGCCATCGCCGGACACCACCATGAATAGCGCGTCATCGCCGGCCGCAGCGCGTATGCGGGCAATGCCGCGATCGATGGCCTTGTAGACCTCGAGCAGCGGCGAACCCGGGACGGCCTTGCGCGGCTCCGTGTTTCGCGGCCAGCAATAGTGGCCCGCGACGTGGGTTTCTCCGTACACCACGAAAACGAGTTCGGCCTGCTGCTGCTCCATGAGCCAGCATGCAGCGGATGTCTTGGCGTCGGCGGCCTTGACCAGCTTGCCGGCGATCTCCTGCGCATCGAGCGGCTTGAAACCCAGGTGGTGCGCTTCGAGGCCCAGCGGATAGCCGCCGCCACAACAGCGGTTGAGACCGCGCAGGGTTCCCGCAGGCGTGGCGCCCGTTTCGAGGTAGTGGGCCCAGCTTCCCCAGTCGTTCACGAGGATGCCTTTGTAGCCCTCCTCGGGGTGCGCGTAGGGCGGGTCGAATACGGTGCAACGGCGGCCCGCCTGGTCCAGCAACTGCCAGAAGGTGGGGCGCCCGTAGAGGCCTCGATGGAACCGCTGATAACCCTGCAAACCGGGAGCCGGCTGGTGTGTGTAATACACCCCGTGCTCGCCCGGGACGCTGCCCGTATAAATCGATGGCCAGGCCGAGATGTGCAGCCGGTCGGCCGTGGTTTCGAGCCAGCGCCAGGAGCCCTGGCTCATCAGCGCCTGGATGGCGGGAAGGTGCCCGGCCTGCGCCCACGCGTGGATAGCCGGCCCGTCACCGAGCTCCAGACCGACAATCACCATACGCCGCACGACTGAGCTCAATTAAACCCAACCTCTGACCAGAATGACGGACGCGGCGACCAGGCACGCAGCCGCCAGCATGTTGAAATAGATCGCGAGCGGCGCCCGCTTGTGGCCCACCACGAGCTGGTAGGCAATCATGAAGAGCACCAGCAGTAGCTTTACAGCAAGGGCCATGCCCATCGGGCCCTGGAAAGCAGCCCCCGAGAACAGCTCGCCGATGCCGATGCCCCGATGGGCCAGCATGTAAAGGCCGGTCGGGATCAGCACCGCCAGGGCGGGCCAGCCGAGGCCACCGCGGAACAGGCTGCGCTCGCGAAGCATCTCGGCGGATTCCGGCGGCTGAATGCGCTTGAGCGCCGGGCCGATGATCAGGGACCACACGAACATGTGCCCGAGCCACAGGGTAAGGGCCAGGAAGTGCAGGCCGACGCAAAGTCTGTAGAGCGACATGGTTACCTTCAGGCCCGGAGCATCAGGGCGGACACGACGACCAGGGCCAGCACGAAGAGCAGGTTTGCACGGATCAGCACCGGCGTTGGCTTGCGCGTGAGCACCGCCTGCAACACGGCTACGATGCCGAACAGAGCGAGCTTGGTCGTCCACAACGGCCCCGCAGGCGCGCCGTTCAGTTGAATGATTTCATAGCCGCTCAGGGCCAGCACGATGAGCATGACCCATGTCATGAACGGTAGCGGCAGGCGCAGGCGATATGGCACGGCGACGTGTGGCCAGCGCGCGCTATTCACCACCGAGAGTTGCCGCTGGGTCTCGGCCGCATCGAACTTCTGGCGCAACGCCACCAGCATGATGAACCAGAACAGCGAAAGCCCGACGAGGATGATGGCGAAGAGCAGATGCACGAAGACACTGATGCGGTAGGGATCCATTCGTCAGCCTCGGTGGGTGGAGTTAGCAGCGAGCTGCTTCTCGCACAAGGAAAGGTAGCCGCGCGCAGTGTCCTGCCACGACGTGAGCGGCGTGCGCCCTGCCGCGAGACCCATTTGATGGAGCCGGTCGCGCGCGGGAATCGTGGCCAGGAAACGAGTCCACTCGGCTTCGGTGTTCGTGAACAGAAATCCAGTCTCCCCTTCCGTGATCAGCGTGCGGATGCGCCCGCTCGGCACGCTGACGACCGGCCGGCCGACACTCAGGTATTCCGGAATCTTCATGGTGGAGTAGCCGAGCTCGCCGGACGCAAACGCTGCCGGATCATACGGAGCCAGGCACAGGTCCGCAGCCGCAATGAACGAAGGCACCTGCGAATGGGCGACCCGGCCATGGAACACCACCGGGGCACCGCATTCCTCGACCTGCTGCGCGTACTCTTCGCGCCGATATCCATCGCCTACGACATGCAGTTCGAGGCCGGCGCGGCGGCACTTGCCCAGCGCGCGGATCAGGGGCTCGAGGTTGTGTGTCAGATCGAGGACACCGACGTACATCAGGATGGTGGTGCCGTTGGGCAGATCCACGGTGGCGCGCGCTGTTGCCTGCTCGATGGGATGGAACAGCTTGCGGTCCACGCCGAGGTCGACCACTTCCACCTGCTTCGGCGCGACGCGCCAGTAACGGACGATTTCCTTCTTCAGGAACTCCGTTTCGGCAAGGATCAGCGGCGCACCGCGCAGGGCGCGCCCGGAAACCCATCGCCCCACGTGCAGGCGCATGCGCTTCATGAAGTTCGAGCCCGCCGCATGACGAGGGTCCGCCACGATGTTCTCGACCGGCACACCGAGCTGGCCGCGCTTGCGGCAGATCGAAGACACGTAACCGGACAGCAGCCAACTCTTCTCCAGCACCACATCGTAGGTGCGCAGCTTCTGGTCGGTGAAACGCCGGAGGTCTTTGAGATACGAATAGAACTCGCCGTATCCGATGCCGCGGGTGGCGGCATCGTCTTCGGATTTCGCATCGCCGACGGGCTGGATTTCCAGAACCTTCAGGCCCTGCGGCAGATGCGAGTCCGCCACGCGCCGGAATGCGACCGTGACGTCCGCCCACTCGCTGAGGGCGAGGGCCAGGTTCACCACGTTTCGTGAGGGGCCCACCGTGGCCATCAGATCCTGGCCGGGTGCTACGTAGCAGATGGAAAGACGACGGCCGGTGCTCATGCCTGGCCCGGAATCAACGTGCGATACAAAGCTTCACAGCGCCGGGCAACGATTTGCCACTGGCAGTTTTCTTCGACGTAGCGTTGAGCGCCCTGCCCGAGCCGATGCGCAAGCGCTGCGTCTTCGAGCAATTTCACTACGCCGTCTGCGAATGCGGCCACGTCTGCCCCCGGAATGAGCCAACCCGATTCTCCATGCACCACACCTGGAGCTGACCCCGTGAATGAAACGATGGGACGTGCGGCGGCCATGTAGTTCAACAGCTTTACGGGAATGCCGTCACCATCGGTGCGCGGATTGAGGGCCACGGTGCCCGTTGCCAGCAACGCCGGCAAGTCGCGGAACGGCGGCGAAGGAATCACGTCGATCTGCGCGCGTATGGCGAGTTCCTGTGCGAGCGCTTCATATGGCGCGAACGATGAATCGCTGGCAATCAACAAGCGAGCGTCGGGCACACGGTTCAGCACCAGCCGGAACGCGCGCAGCATCAGATCTATGCCCTGATACTCCGCCAGGTTGCCCGTAAAGATCAGTGTTCTCCCGCCGGCGGAGGGCAGCGTGCCGCGCGTCGCCGCAGCGAAGTGATCGAACTCCACGCCGTTGGAAATGACGGACACGCGCGCAGCCTTCAGGCCCGCCTCGTTCACGAGCTTGTCGCGGATGGTTTGCGTAACGCACACCGTATGCGTTGCGAGCTTGGGAATGGCGCCATCCATCCAGCGCCCCATGGATCGCTTCACGCCGTACGGCAGGCCCAGCGAGTAGTAGGGAAGCTCGGACATCAGCAAGGTGTGCGCATCGTAGACGACTGGCACGCGATGCCCGATTCGGGCGGCGGCGGCCACCATGACCCCTTCATAGTGATGTGCATGGATGACATCGAACGGCGTGGCCTTCATCCTTTCGCGCAGCTTCGCCACCAGGAACGGATCGACGAACGCGAGCTTGCTGTACGAGGGACCGGGACTGAGCTTGCGATAGAACTTGAGGTCGCGAATGCGGTGCACGGGCACAGACACTGGAATGTCCGGCGAGCCCAGGTGATAGGTGATGACGTGCACGTCGTGCCCGGCCGCGCCGAGCGCCTCAGCCATGCGCAGAATGCGCACCGGTGTTCCTCTTGCAAGAGGAAACGGGCAGGCGGCGACGACAGCGATCCGGAGTGAGGCTTTCAAGTCGAGTCAGGACCCGGCCATGCGGTGGGGTGCCACCGCTGGCGCGCCGTGCCTCGATTCCCGCCATGCAGCGATCACCATGCACAACGTCGTAATGGCCACGGGCCACACGGTGCTGCCGTACCGCGGAATGAAATGAGTGAGCAGCGCGTAGAACATGACGGTGCCGAAAGCCGGCAGCGCCAGCAACGCGAGCTCATCGCGCCGATCGCGGATGCCATACACCATAGCCAGCACGAGCAACGGGAACGTAAAGACCGCGCCCCGCCACATGAACGGGATGGTTACCGCGAGATGCTTGCCGGGGTGTTCCACGATCATGTTCAGAGCGCGCTTGCGTACCGCACGCTCCGCGCTCGTCCCCGGATCGGGGTCGCCCGCGGCAACCAGCTCATTGCGCGCCTTGAACATCTCCGCCTGGCCGCGCCGATAGAAAGAAATCACATCTTCCGGACGGCCTGCGAGCTGGGCACGCATATCGTCGTCGGCAAAGTCGGACCAGCCTTCCCGATTCAGGCGCTGCAGCGAGCCGCCCCGCATCATGTCGGCGCGGGAAAAGCCCAGCACTTTCCCGACGGCACCTCGCAACGGCGACGGCGCCCACACATAGAACGCTCCGCGATACTCCGTTGGGGTCACGCCATTCTTCAATGCGCGAACGTACAGAACACCCGCCGAGCGGTTCGCGATTTCGAAGGTTCCGAAATAGATGTGGTTTCGAACCATCCAGGGCAGGACGACGACTGCGAACACGAGCGACATGACGGCGATGCTGCGCAGGTGCCTTTGAATGGAGGCGCGCAGCGGACCCAGGACACACACGAAGACCAGCGTGGCGATCAACCCGATAAAGATGTAGAGCGTTGCTGCCTTGACCAGCGCGAGCAGACCGAATGCAGCGCCCGCTGCAACGGCTGCGCCGAGCCGACCCCGGTGAATAGCCACTGCCATCCAGAATGAAGACATCAGCAACAACCCTGCCGCCAGTGACTCCGTATCGAGCTGGTCGACCCGGAACACCACCCCAGGAGTAAAAGGCAGAACCCCAACCAGCCCGGTGCCAACCAAAGCAAGAACCGGCGACAAGGTGGCTGAGTAGACGATCCCGAACACGCTTGCGCACAAGAGTGTGAACCACAGCACATTCTGCAATCTGAGCCACCGGGCGCGCGTGCCACCCATATAGGCCTGCGCCCCCGCCTTACCCATCACCGCATCGGTCATGCCAACGGCCAGCGCAGTGATCGCAGTAGGCAGGGGCTCACGCTGCATGGAAGGCTTGAGCGGTGCTACGGGGTCGAGCGACACGGTGCCGCCTTGCCAGAGGTTCAAAGCCATCTGCACAGTCTGCTGCTCGTCTTTTTCGACGGGCTCGCCACCGATATGGCGGGTCCACAGCACAACGAGCGCAATCAACAACGGCGCGGCGTACAGGAGCCAGGCCTTGAGGGGCTCACCGGACGAAGGCTTGTGATTGCGGCTGTCGCGCGGATTTATTCGTTTCCCCATCGACATTATTAAGTCCGCGGCTACGCGGGGTGGAATATACCGCCCGGTCGCGGATTTCCAAAGTACTCAGATCACCCTTCACATAACCCGAGCGGCATCAAACTGCCACAAAACCCGGGAAAAACTAAGATTGGCCGCAGACTTTCAGGCGGGGGCCGCCACGCTCCGGAAAGCGTTCGACTACAATGCCGCGTCAGTAAAAGCCAGCGCCGAGTCTCCCCTGCCATCCAACGATCGTCTGCGCGCCCTGCTCGGTGAATTCACGCGCTTCGCCGCGGCCGGCCTGTTGTCCTATGCCGCCGGTGCGGGGCTCTCCGCCCTGTTCCGGGAAGTGCTGGGCCTGCGCCCGGAACTGGCCGTCGGTCTCTCGCTCACCATCCTGCTGCTCACGAATTTCGGCATCAATCGCGCGTTCGTGTTCCGGGTGTCCGGCAACTCCAAGGGCGAATTCCTGCGGTTTGCCATTGCCTCAGCCGTGATGCGGGGCGCGGAGTTCCTGGTGTTCCTCGGCCTTCTGCACCTCGCGCACCTGGAATATCTCGTTGCGTTCACGCTCGCGCTAGTCATCTCGAACGGCGCGAAATTCGTGCTGTACCGAACCGTCGTATTCCCCCACCGGCAGCCGGTGGCTGCTCCGCCACCTGTGGATATCAGATGAGCGGCCGCACGAGCTTCCAGTAGAAATTGGCCAACACGTCGAGCCAGTGTCGGGCGATGCGCTCAACCTTGCTGGTGGTGAGCTCAGCGCGAAACGGAATTCGTCCGCCCACCAGCACATCCCGATCCGCAGTCTTGCGGTTGCGCTGAATGCGCCGCCGATCTCGCAGAATCGCCGGGAAGTTGCGAACGATCCAGCCGACCGAGTCTGTCCACTCCCGCCACCACCCCTTCTTGAGCGCAACCAGCAGTAGCGCAAAGTCGTACACGATGAAGAGCGGCGCCATCAGGAGCAGCGTGCGCAGCGAGTAGTTCTTCAGCAGGAACAGCCAGCGATTGCGGATGATGTAGTACACGCGCTTGCTGGAATACGTGCCCAGCTGGCGTATCGACAGCCCTTCTGTCCCCTTGCCGTGAAAGCATTGCGCCAGCGGCACCGAGAGGATTTCCGAACCGAGCATGCGCACGCGCACGCCGAAGTCGTGATCCTCGAACATGTAGAAGAACGACTCGTCGAAGAATTCATCCGGCGGCAGGCGTGCACGGTCCGCAAGGAACGCGCACGTGACGATGGAGCCGACGCTGCGCACCGTGGGATTCAAAGAAGCAACCGGCACGTCTTCATCCAGCAACTGCTGCATGCCCAGGAAGTGGCATTCGGCGCCGTCGTATTGAACCGTGTCTCGCTGGTGTGCATAGACGATCGACGCAGCGGCCATGGACGCCTTCGGGTTGCCCGCCATCGCTTCCATCAGCCTGTCGATGCACTCCGCGGTGAGCGCCACGTCGTTGTCGATGAAGAGGATCAGATCGGTAGGAGACATGCGCAGGCCCGCGTTGCGTGCGCCTCCCGCACCGAGATTTGCGCCGAGCCGCACGACTTCGAGCGGACCGAACTGCGTCTCGGCCAGCTCCGCGCTCCCGTCCGTCGATCCGTTGTCGATGACGAGGATCTTCGTGAACCGGTCCGCGAGCGGGCAGGCCGCGGCAAGCGCCACCGGCAGGATGCTCTTGCCGTTGTAATTGATGATGACGAGCGTGGGCTTCATGTATCTAACTGCCGGATGTGCTGCGCCAGGCGCAGAGTGAGTGCAACGACGGTCAGGGTCGGGTTGGCGTAGCCCGCGCAGGGGAAAACGGAGCTTCCGGCGACGAACAGGTTGGCCACCCCGTGCACCTTGCCATTCGTGTCGACGACCCCTTCGCGCGGATCGAGACTCATGCGCGTGGTGCCCATGTGATGGGACGCATCGGTGTACGCGGGATCGCCCTCGCCCGCTTCGAGCCGGCCGATGCCGGTGCGCTCGACTTCGTGGGCCAGCAGAGTCTGCATGCGCCGGATCGTAGCCGGAACGGACTCGTCTATGCGCCAGTGAAGGCTGATTCGGGGCATACCCAGCGCATCCCGTTCGGTGCTCAAGCTGACCCGGCTCTCCGGGTCCGGCGGTTGCTCACAGAAATACACGACCACGAAGGTCTTCGGCGCAGGAAGCCGCGGAACCGCCTCGCGCATCGCCACGTACAGGCGATAAAGAGGATGGGGCATCAGCTCCTTCGGGCTGAGGAGATACATCATGTTCGGCAGCTGTTCGAAATTCTCGCGGGCAAAACGCCAGCGGCTGCCCGCATGCCCGCGGCGCATCGTCACCTTCATGGTCTGGACGAAGGCCTGGTACTTCGCTTCCGTGTATCCGG
>JBDTUL010000021.1:0-24094 GCA_040007735.1 Gammaproteobacteria bacterium
CCATCGCGATCGGTGCGATGGTCGATGCGGCCATCGTGATGATCGAGAACGTCCACAAGCACATCGAGCGCTGGCACGAGCAGCACCCGGATCAGGGTCTGCCAACGGCCGAGCGCTGGTCGCTCATCGGCGCGGCCAGCACGCAGGTAGGCCCGGCGCTCTTTTTCAGCCTGCTGATCATCACGCTCTCGTTCATCCCCATCTTTACTCTCGAAGCGCAGGAAGGCAGGCTCTTCGCGCCGCTCGCGTTCACGAAAACCTACGCGATGGCGGCTGCTGCGGCTCTGTCGGTAACACTGGTTCCCGTGCTGATGGGGTACTTCATCCGGGGCCGGATTCCGGCCGAGGATGCCAACCCGCTGAATCGCTGGCTCGTGCGCGTCTACCGCCCGGTTCTGGATTGGGTGCTCACGCACACGACGGCCACCATTGCGATTGCCGTGGCACTGCTTGCGCTCACCTTCGTGCCCCTCTCGCGGCTCGGCGGTGAGTTCATGCCGCCGCTCGACGAAGGGGATCTCCTGTATATGCCGTCGGCACTGCCGGGGTTGTCTGCTGGCAAGGCATCGCAGTTGCTGCAGCAGACGGATCGCCTTCTCATGAGCGTGCCCGAGGTCTATCGCGTTTTCGGGAAGATGGGGCGCGCCGATACGGCGACCGATCCTGCGCCGCTGGAGATGTTTGAAACCACCGTTCAATTCAAACCGCGCGAGCAGTGGCGTGCGGGGATGACGCCGGAGAAGCTGCTCGACGAGCTCGATCGCACCCTGACGCTGCCGGGCCTGGCGAACCTGTGGGTGCCGCCGATCCGCAATCGTATCGACATGCTGGCCACTGGCATCAAGACGCCGGTTGGTATCAAGGTCGCGGGCACCGATCCGGTTGTCGTCGATCGGATTGCACAGCAGGTCGAGCGTGTCGTGAGGGACGTTCCGGGTGTGACCTCCGCGTTGGCTGAAAGGCTGACGGGTGGCCGCTACATCGAAGTGGACATCGATCGAGAGGCTGCGGGGCGTTACGGGCTCAACATCGCGGACGTCCAGAGCGTCATCACCGCGGCCGTCGGCGGCGAAACGGTGTCAGAGACTGTCGAGGGTCTGCAGCGATTTCCAATCAGTGTGCGTTACCCACGTGAGCTGCGTGACTCGCTGTCGGGACTGGAGCAGCTTCCCATCGTGACGGAACGGGGGGCGCAGATCACGCTCGGCACCGTGGCGAAACTGCGCGTGACGAGCGGGCCGACCATGATTCGAAGTGAGAACGCGCGCTTGTCGGGATGGGTGTACGTGGACCTGCGCGGACGCGATCTGCAATCGGCTGTCGAGGAGATGCAGACGCGCGTGGCGCGCGGCGTTGCGTTGCCGCCGGGCTACTCGTTGTCGTGGTCCGGGCAGTTCGAATACCTGGAGCGCGCGAAGACGAAGTTGCGCGTGGTCGTTCCATTCACACTGTTCGTGATTTTCGTTCTGCTCTATCTGATCTTCCGGCGCATCGATGAAGCGGTGCTCATCATGGCGACTCTGCCGTTCGCCGTGATTGGCGGATTCTGGTTCATTTACGGGCTCGGCCATCAGGTGTCGATTGCGACTGCGGTGGGTTTCATCGCGCTGGCGGGGGTCGCAGCGGAGTTCGGTGTTGTCATGCTCATCTACCTCAAGCAGGCGTGGGAGCAGCGGCTTGCATCCGGCCGACCGCCGACCCTTGCGCTACTCGACGAAGCGATTCGCGAGGGTGCCGTGCTGCGTGTGAGGCCGAAGGCGATGACTGTTTGCGTAATCATCGCCGGGCTCGTGCCGATACTGTGGAGTAGCGGCACGGGGTCGGAAGTGATGCAGCGGATCGCCGCGCCGATGATCGGCGGGATGATCACGGCTCCCCTTCTGTCGCTGCTCGTCATTCCGGTGGCCTATCGGCTGCTTCGAAAGGGTCAATGTCAGCCGTAGGGCCGCCGGCGCGTTACTGAATGTTACGCCGCGGAACTCGCTCTCGGGCTCGCGGTCACACAGTCAGCGCAGTTTGCGCGCCGAGGTTCGTCATGAAATTCGCTAGAGCCTTGTCTTTGCCCACTTTGGGCGTGGCGCTCGGAATGGCGCTGTTGTCCGCCTGCTCTGGGATTCCCAAGCGGGAAAGCGACCAGCAATTGCTCGCAAGATACACGGCGTATGCGGGCGAGCCGGTGCACGAGTTCCGCACTTACAGCCCGTTCGATAGCTGGTCCTCCATCGACGATCGGCATGTGCTGATACAGACTAATGTCAGCAATGCTTACCTGCTTACTGTGGCGGCACCGTGCGTCGATTTGCCCTTCGCAAACCACATTGGCCTCACCTCACGATTTCCGCACGCTGTCAGCAGCGGCTTCGACTCCATCCGTGTAGGCCGCGATCAGTGCCGAATCCTGGAGATTCGCCCGGTCAACTATCGCCAGATGCGCGCGGACGCCGCCAAAGAGCACAACCTGAAGAGCGAGACGGGCTGATTGGCCCGTCTCCGTTGAGAGGGCAAGGCCCTCGATGATGGCCGGCTGCGAGGGCAAGGCGCATTCCTCAGTGATTGGCCGTCCCCCGCCCGAAGAACTCGTTCTGGCCGAGCATGTGGGTCTTGCCAGTATCCATCATGTCGAAGACCTTGGTCTGGTACGCCAGAAACTCGCTGTGCGACACCTTGCCGTCGTGGTTCGCATCGAGTCGGGCCGCCATCTCGGGTGTGCTCAGCGCACTGGCGAATCCGCCCGTGGCAAAAGACACCATGTCGTGGCTCGCGCTTGCCTTGAACTCCGCTTGCTCGAGCGCGCCTGACTTGTCAGCGTCCATCATCGTGAACAGGTGTTCCTGGTACGTGTCCCACTCGGTCTTGGAGACCTGGTGATCGCCGTTCGTATCGATCTTCTGCATCATCTCCGGCGTGCGCAGCTGGCTGGCGTAGCCACCCGTTGCGAAGGACGCCATCTCGTCCGCGAGGGCGGGCGGCGCCTGATTCAGCAGAACCAGGAATGCCCCGTACGAGAGGGCGCGATAGAAACGTTGAGTGAACATGGGGGCCTCCGGTAGATCGGTGGCGGCGGCTCCGGCACAACGATTTGCGTCGATAGCCGCGCCCTGACCTTGTTCGTGTCTGCTTGCAAGAGCCGGGCCGCCCCGAAAAAGCGACCACCCTGCCGCAGTCGGCTGCGGGTGGTGGAGTGCTGCGCACATGCCACCGCCCACTGCGTCCACCACCACCGGCTGTGGGTTGCGCTCGTGGGCGTACAGACAGCTCAACCGTGGCATGGACTCGCGAACGAGACATCCCTAGCATTGCGCCCTTCCGGCGGCACAGTGGGGATCGCGTTCATGTCGGAGCTGGATGGTCTGAAGTTGCTCCGCCGCATTGAAGAAGGCGTTGCGGGCAAGACCGGCGAGTCGTTTTTTCGGCAAATCGTGTGCGATCTGTCCGGCGCTCTCAACGCGCACGGCGCCTTCACGTCCCGGCTGTTGCCCGGGCGGCGCGCCAGCATGCTCGCGTTCTGGGTGGGCGGGCGATACGAGAAATGCCTGGAATATGCGCTCGAAGGCACGCCTTGCGAATTCGTTTATCGCGGTGAAATCACGGCACACGCGCGTAACGTGGGCGAGGCATTTCCCGTGGACCGCGCCTGGTTCGAGCAGCTTGGCGTGCACAGCTATCTCGGCATTCCCGTAAAAGACGAAACGGGCTCCGTCTGCGGGCATCTCGCCGTCATGGATACCCGCGAGCGCGACTGGGCCGAGGCCGACGTCGATGTTCTGCGCTTGTTCTCTCTCCGCTCGGCCGCTGAACTCGAGCGAACCCGGTATCAGGACGAGCTGCAGCACGCGAACGAGACCCTCCGTCAGGCCAACGAACGTCTCGAGCGGGAGATTTCGCAACGAGCGGTCGTCGAGGTACAACTCGCTGCCGCGAAAGCCACCGCCGAGGAGGCCAATCGGGCCAAGAGCGTCTTCATCAGCCAGATGAGTCATGAGCTGCGCACGCCGCTCAACGGAATTCTCGGCTATGCGCAGTTGCTGAAGCGGGAGGGCGGCACGTCGGATGGCCGGCTGGCCGAAGGGCTGAACATCATCGAGCGGTCCGGTGAGCATCTGCTGAAACTCGTGAACGATCTGCTGGACCTCGCCCGCATCGAGGCCGGCAAGCTCGTGTTGACGCGCGACCGTGTGGACCTGCGCGAGCTGCTCGATCACGTGGCCAGTCTCGTCAGTGTTCGGGCGCGCAGCGCGGGGCTCAGGCTGCAAGTCGAAGTGGATCGGGGCACGCTGGTGGATGTGATTACAGACGAAAGGGCCGTGCGGCAGATTCTGCTGAACCTGCTGGGCAACGCCGTCAAATTCACAGAGCCCGGCGGTCACGTCACGTTGCGTGCGCGGGGTCAGGCGAGCGGAGCCGGTCGACACCATGTGCGCTTCACGGTCGAAGACTCGGGCATCGGCATCGAAGAGCAGCAACTCACGCGCATCTTCGAGCCGTTCCACCGCGTGACGAGCGCGGATCGTGTTGCGGAAGGCACCGGTCTGGGCTTGACGATTACGCAGCGGCTCGTGGCCGCGCTCGGCGGAACGCTGGAGGTTACCAGCGAGCCTGGCATCGGAAGCGTGTTCATCGTGGACGGCGATTTCGATGTGTCGCCGGCGCGCGCAGCGGCGCTGGTCACGGCCGGGGAAATTGTGGGCTATTCAGGCGAACCGCGCACGGTGCTGGTGGCGGATGACGACCCCGCTAACCTGGGTCTGGTGAGCCGCCTGCTCGAGTCGATAGGCTTTGTCGTGCGTGCCGTTGGCAATGGCGAGCAGGCACTTGAGTGTGCTCACGACGTCAAACCTCAGCTCGTCATCACGGACCTGGTGATGCCGGCGATGGATGGGATGGCGCTTGCGAAGAGGCTGCGCGCCGAGCCGGCCCTGCAGGCGATTCCCATCATCGCCATGTCCGCCAGCGCATCCGAGTACACCAAAGAGGAAGCGCTTCAGGCGGGGTGCTCGATGTTTTTTGCAAAGCCCCTGCGGCTGGATGGTTTGCTGGACGCGGTCGGGCGGCACCTGAATTTGCAGTGGAAGTACAGCGCGGCCCCAACTTCCGTGCCTTCTGAGAAGGCAGATGTCGTGACGGTGCCGTTCACCTTGAACGCAGTTCTCGCGAGCGAACTTCAACACCTCGCGAAACTGGGTGACGTGCTTGCCGTGACAGCTCGCGCTGAGGCCGCACTCGCGGGTGACCCCTCCGCGCACACGTTTTGCGATGAGATTCGGGCGCTGGCGGCACGCTACGATATTCGCGGCATTCGACAGGTACTGAGTTCGGCTTGCGTAGCTCAGCCTGGCTAGTGTCGCACGCCGGACAGCCGACTCTTAGTTTGCTGCCCGGCGATTGATGGCTCTCGATCTTGAGCAGCCTCAAGAAGCCCTCAATCGCCGGGCGGCTGGAAAGTGTTTTTTACTACTGTAAAAATTCAAAGCACGAGTCTACGGCGCCGCGCGCTCCAGCGGCGTCGGTCCGCGCCGTTGCGTGCGCCGGTAGCCGAGGTGCGATATGTCCGGCGGGAAGAACATGGCCCAGTTCCACTCCAGGAACAACCGGGTCTTGCGCGAGAACGTGGGGATTCGTAGCAGATAGAGTCCGCGCCACATCAGCCAGGCGATGAAGCCCGATAGTTTGATGCCGAAGATCTCCGCCACGGCCTTGTTGTGCCCGATGGACGACATCTGCCCTTTGGGGCGATAGCGAAAGTCGCGCGTCGGCGTGCCCGCAAGCTTCGCAACGATATTCGAGGCGAGCTGGCGTGCCTGCGCTTCCGCGAACTGCGCCGTCGGCGGCGCTACCTTGCCATCGAGCGCATTCACGACGGCGGCGCAATCGCCCGCCGCCCACACGCCTTCCACGCCGGGAACAGAAAGGTCGGGATTCACCACCAGCCGGCCGCGGTTCTTCAGGGCGGGAATATTGTCGAGCAGCGAGTTCGGCTGCGTCCCTATCGTGCAAACCACGGTGCCCCCTTCAATGATGTCGCCGGAATCGAGGTGCACGGCACGGTCCGTCACTCGCACCGCGCGTGCGCTGAGCCGCACGTCGATGCCTCGTTTGCGCATTTTGCGCTCGGTGAACTTGCCCAGTGACGCGGAAAGCTCCGGCAGCAGGCGGTCACCGCTATGAAGCAGCACGATGCGCAGATCCTCGCGCGGGATGCGTTTGTAGTAACGCAGGCTCGAGTAAAGGAAATCCACGAGCTCACCGGCAGTCTCGACACCACTGAACCCGCCGCCCACCACCACGAATGTGAGCAGCCAGCGGCGATGCATGCGATCGGGCTGCAACTCGGCTTGTTCGAGCCGCGCAATGATCCGGTTGCGCAGGAAGAGGGCGTCTCCCAGGGTTTTCAGCGGCAAGGCATAGTTGCCCATGCCTTTGATGATGTCGAGGTTTGCGTTCGTGCCGCAGGCGAGCACCAGCTGGTCATAACGAATCGTGCCGGAGCCTTCGCCCAGGTAGTGAACTACGCGGTCTACGGTATCGATCTCGGTAACCTGCGCCATGCATACGTGGCTGCAGTGGATCATCTGCCGGTGTGGGGCGATCACGTGGCCCGGTAGGATGGACGCGCCCACCACTTCCGGCAGCAGCGGGTTGAACGTGATGAAGTTCTCCTGGCTGATGAGCGTGAGCGTCCAGTCCGGCGGCAGCGTGTGTTCCAGGGCCTGCGCGGCCTTCATGCCTGCGAAGCCGCCACCAATGATTATGAGGTTCTTGTACATGGACATCACTCCGCCGCGACGAGGCTTGCGTGCCCGTCGGGATCTTTGAGAACCGTGCCGCTGTGAAACCCGAGGGCGCCGTCCGGGGTTTGCGTGACATTGCCGTGCGCGAAACCCACGGGATTCACGGCGCGCAGATTGATCTGCCAATACCAGTCGTCGTTTGCCTGCGTGTCCCGCGGAATCGGTCGCCCGCCGCGAGGCGCGAGGTATTCGAGGAATTCGATGCCCGGACCCTGGGGCGCGCGCAGCGCTGTGATGGCGAGGTGCGCACCGAACACGTTGTTCAGATGCTCCTGCTCGATGCCGTAGTTCTCGCTGGTGCCGGCTACCCGCATGCCGAGCACATCGCGATAGAAGCGCAGGCTCGCCTGCGTGTCCGATACGACGATGGCGGTGTGGTCGATGCCCATGAAGAGCTTGCCCCGCTGTTCGTGCCACTTCGGCGCGCCCTTGCCGGCGGGAAACTCGAGGATCTCGAGGTGATTGCCGTCGGGGTCGCGAAAGTAAAATGCTTTGATGCCTCCTGCGTTGGGATTCCAGTCCGGTAGCCGCTGGGGGCCGCTGGAGGCGTGCTCCACTTTGAAGCTGCGCAGGCGGGCATACGCTTCGTCCATATTGCTGACGATGATGGCGACGTGCTGGAACCAGACATCGTTGCTGTGCGAGTCCGGGGGAGTCGGCCGCCCACGGGGTGTCAGAAATTGCATCAGCTCGATGTGCTCGTTCCCGAGTTTCATTCGGGCCACGCGCAGGCGCATGCCGAAGACACCGAACAAGTGTTCGTAGTCGGTGCCGGCGACTTCGTGTTCGGATTCTTTCTCGAAGGTCAGAACGCGCGTGTAGAAGTCTACCGCGCGGTCGAGGTCGTTCACGGTGATGCCGACCGAGTCGACAGATGTGACGTGTGCGCTCGCTCCCGCGCTTCCGAGCAGCGCGCACAGCGCGAGGAACGGCAGCAGGAGCTCGATCAACTTAGTTCGCATGGGCCACCTCGCGTGCGGCGTCGGGAGACAGGCGTTCGCGCAAGAACTGCTGAGATAAGAGGTCACCGATACGCAGGCCCCACGCGTAGATGCTGAGTGAGGGGTTCACCCGGCTGGATCGCGGCAAGATGCTGCCGTCGACGACGTAGAGTCCCGTCATGCCGTGCACCCGGCCCTGTGAATCCACAGCGGAATCGGATGCGTCTCGGCCACAGCGAAGCGTTCCGCACGCATGCGCGGTTCCGTTCAAGCCAACTCGTTTCGTAAAACTGACGAGGCCAGCTCCGGCGAGAGCGCGCTGGAACGCTCGCGTGAATGACTTGTGCTCGTTGGCTGCGCGAGGCAATCGTGTTTCGTCGTAATTGAGCACGGGCACGGAGGTAGCGCCGGCGCGCTCGTGCACGCGATTGGCCGATTCGGATCCATCTTCGGTCTGCAGGAAAAAGCCGTAGGCGCGTCGCCCAACCTCGCGACGGATGAAGTCCGGCACGAATTTCGGAATCAGCGTGCCGATCAGCTCGCCATCGAAACCCAGCGGCTGAACGCTGGAGTGAGGGAAACGCTCGTTCGTGAGCACGGCGGTCTTGCGGATGAGATCGTTTTTTCGCGAGGGCGACACTGCGACCATCGCCGTCAGCACATGTAGTTTCAGATGCCGTCCCACATGCTCTGCCGCGGGTAGTTCGGCGCCGAGTCCCGAACTTTCGAGATATCGGGCAAGCAGTCGCGGCGAATGCAGTGCGCCGGCGGCCAGCAGCACACGAGGCGCGCGAAGCTCGCTTGCGTCTTTCAGGCGCACACCACTCACCGTTCGCGGCGAACCCGGTGTGCCCAGGAGGTGGGTCACTTCAGCGTTCGTGATGAGCGTGAAGCGCGGTTGGTTCTTCAGCAGGGACAGCATCGACTGTTCGGCTTCACCCTTCAGTCCGCGAGCCGAGGCGAAGCCGTCGAAGTGCGAGGCTTCGGCGCGATCCTGTGCGATGTCGGGCATCAGTCCCATCGGCATGGGGCGCGCGTTCCATTGCGAACCGGGCTTCGCGACGCGAGCCAGGATTCGCGCCAGGTCGGGTTCGTACTCGAAGGTGCGCACGCCCAGCAGCCGCTCGGCTTCACCGTAGTACGCATCGAGATCGGCTAGCGCGATGGGCCAGCCCGCGCAGCCGTGCGCCTCGTCGGGCTGGAACTCGTGCTCGCCGAAGCGCAAAAGAGCCGCGCCGTACCACTTGGTCTTGCCGCCCACGTTGAAATGCTCTTCCGGCATCAGCGGGCGGCCGCGCCCGTCGAGCCAGGCTTCACGACTGAGGAACTCGCCGCCGTGAAACACGCGACGGATATCGAGCGTGCTGCCATCGAGTGGCAGGTGGCTGCCCTTCTCGAGCAGCGCAACGCGCAGGCCGCCAAGGACCAGTCGATAGGCCGCCGCCGTGCCGCCGGCGCCGGAGCCGATGACGATGGCGTCGTATTGGGGATCGTTCATGGATCGATGCTCCGCGCGGCAGCTGTAGTCGTCGGCAACTGTGTGGGGGTGTAGCCGCAGTGAATGCAGCGCTGTGTGTCGGGATGCAGAAGCTTTGCGCAGGCGACGGCGGCGCGGCGGCGAGTGCTGAGATAGATCTGCGCTCCGGCGAGCATTCCGAGCACGGGCGCGATCACGTAGATCCAGAAGCTCTGCCACATGAGGCCCGGCGCTGCCGACGCGAAGCTGCGCGCCGGATTCATGCTCATGCCCGAGAGGGGCGCTTCGAGGGCGATGTAGGTGGCAACCAGGCAGCCGGCGACCACACCGGTAAATCGAGCGAGGCGAGGAGTGTTCGACACCACCAGCACCGTGAAGATCAGTACCGACGAAATGAGAACTTCGGCGGCGAAGGCGACTGGCGCGCCGCCGGGGCCCGGAATCGTTGCAACGTAGCTCACCGGTGCGGCGGTGAATGGCGCACCGAGCACGTGCGCCACCAGCAGCACGCCGAGCAGCCCTCCGGCGAACTGCGCCAGCACGAAGAACAAAGCATCCCAGCGATGTATCTTGCCGAGCCGCAGAAAGGTGAGCGTGACCGCCGGATTCATGTGCGCGCCGGAGCGCTGGCCCCAAGGCGAGTAGATCAGCGCCATCGCCGTGAGCCCCATCGCGATGCCGATCAGCAGACGACGCAGCGCCGGATCGGCGATCGCGAGGTGCACAGGCGACCCCGGGTACTCGAACAGCGTGGTGACCACGCCGGCCGAGACCATGAACATGCCCAGCGCCCAGCCCTCGATGAGGTATTCGGGCCAGTGGTGGCGCAGGGTTTCCATTGCGCGTGGACTCAACGGCGAGCCTCTCGCGTGTTCGGTGGCCTCGCGCCGGGAGCGGTGACTCATCGTGGTCACCTCAGCCTCCCGTCTCGAAGCCGGGGTACAGCGTCATGCCGCCGTCCACGAACAGGCTGATGCCGTGCACGTAGTCGGAGTAGTCGGAGCTCAGCCACACGGCCGCGCGGCCGATCTCATCCGCTTCGCCGATGCGCTTGTACGGAATGAGCTTCATCAGAGCGTTGTAGTGCTCGGGTGTATCCCATGCCTCCATGTTGATCGGTGTGCGAATGGCACCGGGGCAGATGGAGTTCACGCGGATGCGATACGGCGCCACTTCCTGCGCAATGCTCTTCATCATCAGCATCACGCCACCCTTCGACGCCGCGTAGTTCACGTGGCCCGCCCACGGAATCACCTCGTGCACCGAGCTCACGCAGATGATCTTGCCGGCGGAGCACGAAACGTCCGGTTTCACCCCACGTTGCATGAATTCCTTCACTGCTTCGCGCGAGCAGAGAAATTGCCCGGTGAGGTTCACGCCCATCACCCGGTTCCACTGCGCCAGCGTCATCTCGTGAAACGGCGCGTCCTGCTGCAGGCCCGCGTTGTTCACCAGAATATCGATGGTCTCGAACCGGTCCTTCATTGTGCGGAACATGTCCCGCACCTGGGTTTCATCAGACACGTCCGCGCGCACGGCCAGCGCGTTCGAGCCCTTCGAGACGATCTCCTCGACCAGCGCCTGCGCCTTGTCTTCGCCACTCACATAGTTGACGACGACATCGGCACCGGCCTCACCGAGTGCCAAGGCGATGGCGCGGCCGATTCCGGAGCTTGCGCCCGTCACCAGCGCTTTCTGTCCGAGCAGCAGCTTCTGCGGCGGCAGTTTCGGCATCACCGGTTTCGGCAGGTGCGAGTACTGAACGGGGGTGTCCATCGAGATCTCCTTCTTTGGAATCGGTGTGGGAAAGTTCGAGTGCGTAGCGGGGCATCAGCAGTTTGGCGACCAGGCCGGTCCAGCCGGTCTGGTGCGAGGCGCCGACGCCGCGGCCGGTGTCGCCATGGAAGTATTCGAAGAACAGCACGTGGTCGCGGAAGTGCGGGTCTTCCTGCATGCGTGGGTGCTGATCGAACACTGGCCGCACGCCGTGCTCGTTCTTCAGGAAGATGCGCGTAAGCCGCATCGCCAGTTCGCTTGCGACCTCATTGATATTCGCGAGGTTCGCGGAGCCGGTGGGGCAGGCCACCTGGAAGTCCTCGCCGTAGTAGTGATGGAACTTCTGCAGCGATTCGATGATGAGGAAGTTCACCGGGAACCAGATAGGGCCGCGCCAGTTGGAATTGCCGCCAAACAGGCCGCTGTCGGATTCCGCGGGCTGGTAGCGAACGGAAAGGTCCATTCCATCGTGGCGATAGATGTAAGGGCTGTTCTCGTGCACGCGCGACAGCGCGCGCACGCCGAAGGGCGACAGGAACTCGGATTCATCGAGCAGTCGCGACAACAGTTTCTTCATGCGATGGCCGCGCAGCAGTGACAGGAGTCGTCGGTGGCCGCGTCCCGGCTCGTTCCAATGCGATACGAGGCTTGCGAGGTCCGGCCGATATTTGAGGAACCACTCCAGGCGCGCCGCGAATTCCGGCACCTTCTCGAGCAGTTCCGGCTCCAGCACCTCCACGGCGAACAGCGGAATCAGGCCGACCATCGAGCGCACCTTGAGGGGCGTCATGGTGCCGTCGGGCAAATGCAGTACGTCGTAGAAGAACTTGTCGGCGTCGTCCCAAAGGCCGGCGCCACGATCGCCGATGTTGCTCATCGCTTCGGCAATCTGCAGGAAGTGCTCGAAGAACTTCGTCGCGATGTCTTCATACACGTGGTTGTGCTGGGCGAGCTCCAACGCGATGCGCATGAGGTTCAGCGAATACATCGCCATCCAGCTCGTGCCATCAGCCTGATCGATGTGGCCACCGGTAGGCAGCTGCGCGCTGCGGTCGAAGACACCGATGTTGTCGAGGCCGAGAAAACCGCCCTGGAACACGTTGCGGCCTTCCGCATCCTTGCGATTCACCCACCAGGTGAAGTTGAGCATCAGCTTGTGGAACACTCGCTCGAGGAACGGGAGATCGCCATGGCCGCCGCGATGCTTGCGGTCGA
The DNA here is from genome assembly GCA_040007735.1 of Gammaproteobacteria bacterium. Taxonomy (GTDB): domain Bacteria; phylum Pseudomonadota; class Gammaproteobacteria; order Steroidobacterales; family Steroidobacteraceae; genus JADGHX01. The sequence goes on from JBDTUL010000021.1 coordinate 12,198, forward strand.
TCTGGAACACGCGCCACGTGGCCCAGGCGTGCACGGGCGGATTCACATCCCCGAATGCCCATTCGTACGCCGGCATCTGGCCGTTGGGGTGCATGTACCACTCGCGTGTCAGCAGCAGGAGCTGCTCTTTCGCGAAGTCCGGGTCGAGGTGCGCGAGGGGCAGGCAGTGGAACGCCAGATCCCACGCGGCGTACCAGGGGTATTCCCACTTGTCCGGCATGGAAATGATGTCGGCGTTGTTGAGATGAGCCCAGTCGCGATTGCGCCCGTTCTTGCGGCCTTCAGGCGGTGCCGGTTGAGTGGCATCACCGTTGAGCCAGGCCGGAATGTCGAAGTTGAAGTACTGCTTGCTCCAGATCATTCCCGCGAAAGCCTGGCGCTGAACGTCGCGCGCGTCCGCGCTCTCCATGCCCTGCTGGAGGTTTGCGTAGAACGCGTTCGCATCTTCGATGCGGGTTGCGAACACGCTGTCGAAATTCGCGAATGCCGCGGCGGCGCTGTGCTTCTTCGAAAGGCGCAGGCGCACCTGCACGCTGCCGCCTGCCGGCACCTCAAGCTGGTACCACACGGCCGCCTTGGTGCCTTCGCGATGCGGGTTCACTGCATCGGCCTGGCCGTTCACGACGAGATCGTGGAAAGCATCCTTGAAGTGGCCGGTGCGGGACGTGTCGTTCCACAGTCGGCGCGCGTTCGATTCGTTGTCGCAGAAGAGGGCTTCGGGGCCACCATGGCCGGGGGCGACGAAGCCGGCGACGAGTCCATCCGCATGCAGCGTGTAGTCGCCGAGCTCGGGATGATGCGCATCGATACCCGTGTGTTTGCCCATGCGCAACGAGGGCTTCGGGGAGTCCGGCTTCCAGCTCCAGGTATTGCGGAACCAGAGTTGCGGCAGAAGGTGAATCGGTGCGGCCTCAGGCCCGCGGTTGTGCACGGTAATGCGCATCAGCACGTCGTCCGGGCCGGCCTGCGCGTATTCCACGAACACATCGAAGTAACGGTTGTCGTCAAACGCGCCGGACTCGATGAGCTCGAACTCCGGGCGGCCAATGCCGCGCCGGCGGCTCTCGTCCACCAGCGCGGAATAGGGAAACGCCGCCTGCGGATATTTGTAGAGCATCTTCAGGTAGGAGTGCGACGGCGTGGCGTCGAGGTAGTAGTAGAGTTCCTTTACGTCCTCGCCGTGATTGCCTTCGCCGTTCGTGAGGCCGAACAGGCGCTCCTTCAGAATAGGGTCACGCGTGTTCCACATCGCGAGCCCGAGGCACAGCCGCTGCTGGTTGTCGCTGAAACCGGCGATGCCGTCCTCACCCCAGCGATACACGCGGCTACGCGCGTGGTCGTGCGGGAAGTATTCCCACGCATTGCCGTGCGGGCTGTAGTCCTCGCGGACCGTGCCCCATTGGCGCTCCGAGAGATAGGGGCCCCATTTTTTCCAGCCTTCGCCTTGCGGGAAGCGGGTGGCGAGACGCGCCTGTTCTGAGTTCAGAGCTGCTGTCATGGATTCATTCCTTTTGCGAATCGCGAGCGTTCGGTGCGTGTGCCGAGTCGTGTGAGGGTGTGCCAGGCGCGCAGCGTTTCGGACACGCTCCATGCCTGGGCGAAGCAGCCGCGCGGTGTGTGCGGGGCGTTGCCGTCGAAGATTTCGCTGACTGTGCCGAGGCATGACTCGCTGAGGTGCGCGGCCATGCCTTCGAGGAGCTGCAGTGAATGGGCGGCGTTGCCGTACGCACGGTGGTGGGCGAGGGCGAAGGGGCCTAGCAGCCAGCTCCAGACAGTGCCTTGGTGATAGGTGGCATCGCGTTCTTTTGGCCCACCGGTGTAGCTGCCGATGTAGCGCGGATCGTTTGGAGCGAGGCTTCTGAGGCCGACCGGTGTTAGGAGATGGCGTGCGCACGTCGCGACGACGGCTCGCGCGCGGGCGTCGTCGAGCAGGCCGGTGCCGAGCGAGACGGCGAAGATTTGATTGGGACGCAGGCTTGCGTCGGTGCGTTTGGCGCGACCATTTGTCGTATCGCCACGCCGTGTGTTGAAGGGCGCGGCTTGGGAGGTGCCGTTGTGGTCGGTTGCGCGTGCACCCGCGCCTGCGTGTGCGTCGTGGTCCGCGTCGACAGTTGCGGCCGTGCCGTCGCCTTCGAGCTCGCTCGGGCAATCGATCACGTCGTAGAGATAGTTGCCTTGGGCGAACCAGAAGGCGTCGGCGAAGGACGCCGCTACTCGGGCCGCGTCGCGCGCATAGTCCGCGGCGCCACGCTTGTCACCGAGGGTGTCGGCCCATTTCGCCATGCTGACGAGTGCGAAGTGCCACAGCGCGTTGATCTCAACGGGCTTGCCGATGCGCGGTGTGACCACCCAGCCGCCGATCTTCGCGTCCATCCACGTGAGCTGCACGCCGGGCTCGCCTGCGAACAGCAGCCCGTCGACGGGATCCACATGAATGCCGAATCGCGTGCCGCGCCGGTGCCACTCGACGATGTCGCGCAGTGTGGGGTAAAGATCGCCCAGGAGCTGGCGGTCGCGTGTTGCCTCGACATACGCATTGATCGCATGGAAGTACCAAAGCGTGGCGTCGACCGTGTTGTATTCAGGCGCCTCGCCCCCGTCCGGAAATCGATTGGGCAGCATGCCTTCGCTGGCATGAACGGCAAACGTGCGCAGGATCGAAGCCGCGTCAGCCGCGCGATCCGTCGCTAGCGCAAGGCCCGGCAGGGCGATCATGGTGTCCCGCCCCCAATCGCTGAACCATGGATACCCCGCGATGACGGTGGTGCCGGCCGGCTTGCCATCGCGCCATCGCTGCACGATGAACTGATCGGCGGCCAGCGTGAGTTGCCTCACCCAGAGAGGTGCGTTCTCCGGTGTAGAGCCAAGCAACGCCTGCTGACGCTTCGACTCTTGCGTGTGAGCGACGCGCGGCAGGTCGGGTTCGTCCGACTCGGCAGTGGCTATGAAAGTGAGCGTTTCCCCCGCGGCAAGTCTTGCGCGAAATACACCGGGGCGGAACAAATCCTCGCGTACGTCGAGACCCCTCTCGGATTCGGCCCGATGATGGAAATTCCAGTACCAGTCGGGTGACGCAGAAAACTCGCCGCGGTCGGCGCTGAGGCGATAAGGCTGCGCGCCAGCGAACGCTGTGACCTGGCAACCGCGCGCTTCCGATGCAACCTCGAGTGCCCAGCCGCCTCGAGTGTGCGAGTGATAGTCACGATAAGTGCACAGGGGAACGAGTTCGAGCTCCACCGGTTCGGTCGCGCCACGAAGCGTGAAACTCACGTATGTGGTGTTGCGGCCGTTGGCCATCCACACTCGCTGTTCCAGCAAAGCGTCTGCGAGCGCGAAGGTCCAGACGGGAGTCGAGTGCTCGAGATGGAATGCGCTCAGGTGCTCGAAGCCCCGCGGCGCGACGGTGCCGTCGGAGAATTCGTTTGCGGCCAGCTCGAAGCGTCGTCCACGATGGAGCGCGGTGGCGTCGAGCTTGGCGACCATCACCACTCGATCCACGGGCGGGCGGAGAGAGGCGACGAGCAATCCGTGATAGCGGCGAGTGTTTGCTTGCCCTACGGTGCCGGAAGCGAAGCCGCCAAGGCCGTTCGTCACCAGCCACTCGCGGGATAGCGCTTCATCGCCCGATGCGAACTCTGCGCGTGACAGGTTGAAGCCGTCTTCGGTGGCCACGTTGCTTGCGATGGGGTTCATCACGGCCGCACTCCTTCGATCAGCAACGGGATGCGGTAGAGCGCGCTTCGTGCGCAGAGATAGAGAGTCTTGCCGTCCGCGCCGCCCCACGCGAAGTTGTGAACGGGCTTCGGGGCGGTGATCGTGCCGAGATGCTTGCCCGCTGAATTGAAGATCCAGACGCCGCCGGGCGCCGACAAGTACAGATTCCCTTTGATGTCGATCTTGATGCCATCGAGCGCTTCATCGCCTGGCACCTGTAGCGTGAGATCGATGAAACTTTCACCTTGGCCCAAGGTGTCATTGCGATGAACCGGGAATCGTGTGACGGTCTTGGCGGCAGGGTCCCAGTTGCCGACGTACAGGAACTTCTCATCCGGCGAGAACGCGATGCCGTTCGGGCCTTTGAGACTCTTGTCGAGCAATTGCAGCCGGCCGTTGCGCCAGAGGAAGACGCCGCTGTACGGCAGTTCCTTGCGCGGGTCGTCGTAGAACTTCGGTAAGCCGAACGGCGGGTCGGTGAAATACAGCGCGCCATCGCTGCGATACACGAGGTCGTTGGGGCTGTTGAGCCGCTTGCCTTCGAAGCTGGCGGCGAGCACGGTCATCTTTCCATCGCGCTCGATGCGGCTCACCTGGTGGCGGCCATGCTCGTTGAGGGTGAGTCGGCCCTGGCGGTCGAGCGTCAGGCCGTTCGAGCCGGGCTGGCCGTACTCCGCGATGTCGGCGGCGTCGTAGCCGCTCTTGTCGCGGAACACCGAGAGCGTGCCGCTTTCCGAATACTTGTAGATCGTGTTGTGGTTCGGGTCGCTGAACAGCAGGTAGCCGCCGTCGCGAACCCAGATGGGGCCTTCGGTGAACTGAAAGCCTTCCGCCAGTTTGAAAAGCTTGGCGTTCGGCGGAACGATGTCGTCGATGGCGGGTTCGAGGCGCTCCACCTTGATGTTCACTTCGTGCGCGGGGGTTGCTACGGGTCCCCCGTCGCCTTGTGCGAAGTCGACCTTGGCTTCGCGAACAAAGATGTAGTTGGTGGGCGCGTTGGGGCCGTTCATGCCGAACACGGCGAGTTGAATGTGCTGGCCGGGTTTCACGTTGCGGCCGACGGCCAGGCGGTTCGGCGCGTTCCAGCCGCTGACGACGGAGCCGCCGGACTGGCCATAGGCGCGGCCGAGTTCGCCGTCGACCCAGATTTCGGCGTAATCGTCGAGCCGTGTTTCGAACCATACGGTGGAGCCGGTCGGGTCGAAGTCGCCCACGTGCTCAGGCACAGTCAGGTCGACGCGGTACCAGTTGAACGACACTCGCCCGTTTCCGCGGCGCGCGGAGAGGGAAGTTGGTGCAATGACAGGCCACGCCGAGTCGTCAAACCCTGCACTCCCTGCTTGAGGCGCGATGTCATAAGTGGAAACCGGCGCGCCCGTCGGCTGGCCATTCGCATCGGCCGCCCGGAAGGCCACTGCGACAATGCGCGCATCGCTGTACTTCCAGCGCGCATTCATCAACGCCGCGCCCGCCTCGCTCGTCAGATCGACGGTGACGCTCGCCGACGCTTGGTTAGCCAGGGACGCCGCCACCGGCGCATCGCTCTGCGTTCCGTTGGAGCGCGCCGCGCTCGCCAAGTACGCCGGCTCCGCAAGCGCCTCGACCGTGAGAGTCTGCTCCATCTCATTGGCGCGCGCCGCGCTCACCAAGTGTGCCGGCCCTGCAACCGCCACCACCGCTGAGGCGATCAAAGCTCCCGCCGAAAACAGACGAAGCGCAAGTGAAGGGCGCATCACGGCGTCCCTTTCGCAGCAGCCGCAGCAGGCGCCGCAGCAGCAGGCGCCGCAGCAGCAGCAGGCGCCGCAACCGCCTGTGCCCCCGCAATCGCAACCTCCTCATCCTGCTCCTGGCTCTTCGCCCCGCTAACCCCGATCCCACCCACGACATGCCCATCAACAACAATCGGCACTCCGCCAATCAGCGGCGTAAACCACGTAACACCAGCCACAGGCAGCAAAGCAGGCCGCCCTTTATTGATCGCTTCTTCAAGCCCGCGAGTCGGCTTGCCGAAGTTCACCGCCGTCCGCGCCTTCCCGATAGACACATCGGAAGAGGCCGCAAACGTCCCATCCAACCGCTCCAAATAAATCGTGTGCCCTCCGGCATCGACCACAGCGATAGACCCACCAGGCGCGCCGTGACTGCGGGCATAAGCAATGGCCGCAGCCGCGGCGCGCTTGGCACCATCGAGCGTCAGCGTCGGTTGGTTGGTAACGTCGCCGCCGATCGCGACCCGGGTCGCGGCCAGCGTCAGCAGCACTGCTGAAAAGGAGAGAACGGTCGAGCGTGACATGGTGAATTCCTCAGCCCGCGAAACTCAGCCGCGCATGTTGTGCGGCGAGATTGATGAACGCGGGCGCGGTGACGAATGAAGGGGTGCGTGACGGCGAGTCGCTCGACCGTTCGAGCCTTGCGTGCTCGAGGCGCTTGAGCGTGTCTGCCACGCGCTTGGGTGTGCCGAGGTCGCTCCAGCCGCAGGCAGCAGCGGTGATGACGCGAAGGTCCGCTTCAGACCCCTGTACAACGGCTCGTGAGAAGTCGATCTGCGGCAGCTGCCGATACAAATCTTCCAGCGCGGCGCGGCTACCGCCGCCCACACTCATGTCGCGAGCCATCGCCGTTGCCATGGCGTCGACGGTCTCCGGCATCCGATCGCGCAGCATGCCGAGCAGTGCGGGTGCCCACGCTGCGAAAATGAAACTGTTCCAGAGCGCGCCTTCGCGGAACAGCTGGCGCGCGAGCATCGTTTCCGGCTTTTCGACAAAGCGCGCGACCGCTCGCGTTCCATCTTCGAACGCGTCGCCGGGCACGATGTAGCCCAGCTCCGGGTCGGCCTCGTCAGGCTCGATGCCCACGAGCGCAAGACCACCCGGGTTGCGGCTGAGAAAGGTTGCCGACTCGCGCAGGCTCTGGCCCAGCGCGCCCTCGTCGCGCACGTGATGGTCGGCCGGCAGGAAGACAATACGGGCGAGCGGGTCACGCTCGAGAATGCTCAGGACCGCAAGCAATATGCCGTTGGCCGTGCCGCAGTTTCGCGGTTGCACGATCACGTTACTCGCTGGCAGCGCCCAAAGCGTGCGCTGCCAGTAACGGCGATGATCGGCGGCGACAATGGCGCACAACCGATCGCGCGGAACGATACGCCGCGCCCGTTGCAGAGCATCCTCGAGCAGTGACCGCCCGCCCGTCAAAGAACAGAACTGCTTCGGCACCGAGCGGCCGCTTGAATCCGTCGTCAGCGTTGCCAGCCGCGTGCCATCGCCCGCGGCCAGTACGAGTGCCCAGGTGCGTTGATGGCCGCGAGTGCGTTGAAGAGTGCTCATCGAATTGTTCTCCCGCCGCGATGCCACGACAACCCATGAGCCGCGCGTGTCTGCCAGCGCCCGATGTCGAGAGTGCTTGGCGTTGTGGCGAATGCCGGAAGCCATGTGCGCTGAGCAGGAACCTGCTTCAGCTCGCCGAGCATTGGCTCTGCGTCGCAGGCAACCTGGCTGATTGAATTGCGCGGCATGTTTGCTTCTCCGGTGGTCGGCTCCAACGTCTCGCGCAGGGGTGCGACGAGCGCGCCGGAGCCGATTGACGACTACTTCTTGGGGGTGGGGTCTGTGACCATGACGACGTGGCCGCCGACGAGGCGCTCGCACGTTCCCTTCGGCACGTAGATCCAGGCCATCGGCGCCGAATCCACTTCCACGTGGCCGTGGCAGGCGTTGGCGATGGTGGCGCAATCGTTCTTGCCGGCCTTGATGATTCCCGCGCACTGCTCCTTGTCTGAATCGGCGGCGACTGCGCTGGTGGCGAAAGCCGCGCCCGACAATGCGATGACGCTGGTGATGGCGTGGCGGAGGAAGTCGTTCTTGCTCATGAGAGTCAGCTCCTGTGAAGTTGTTTCGAACGAGAGCAATAGAGCAACGGCTATGCCAAAGCGGGGCCGTGATTGGAGTACGCGCGTAAGTTGCGGAAGCTGAAGCGTATTCAGCGTTCGCCAGAGAAGTCGGTGGAGACTTTGAATCGAGACAGGCTGGGGGCCGATCACTGGCCGCCGCAAGATGTTGCGGCTACGGGTGGTGGGTTGTGGGAGATCTGCGGCGCGCGGCTGCGCGCAGGCCGAAAAGCTTAGAAGTAGTCGGCCTTGGTGATGCCGAGTTTTCTCATGCGGAAGCGCGTGGTGCTGGGTTTGAGATTCAGCATGCGGGCGGCGCCTTTCGGGCCTTCGATGACGCCGTGGGTGCGCTTCAGCACGGTGATGATGTGAGAGCGCTCGAGCGCTTCGAGGGTTAGCGGGTCGCCGCTGGGCGCGGGGGATGAAACCGCCGTAGAAGCAGGTGAGTGCGCGCTGGGCGGTGTCGCCGGCATCGCTGCGGCAGAGGAATCTCCGGCCGCGGCGTACCCTGAGGCTGCGTGCCCGTTCCCACGAGGCCGCGGGCCGAGTTCCCAATCGATGATCAGCGTGTCATCCGGCGCCATCACGGCAGCGCGCTCTATGGTGTTCTGTAAGTCCCGGATGTTGCCGGGCCAGCTATGCGAGCGGAGCTTCGCAAGCGTGTCGGGCGCGATGCGCGTCAGCGGCCTGCCGAGTTTGCGAGCCATTCGCTGCATGAAATGGTTCGCCAGCAGCTCCACGTCTTCCGGCCGCTCGCGCAGCGGCGGCAGGTCGATGGGAAACACGTTGAGCCGGTAGTAGAGGTCCGAGCGGAAGCGCTTGTTGTCCGAGTCGGACTGCAAGTCACGATTGGTGGCGGCAATGACTCGAACGTCTACCTTCACCGTTTTTGAACTGCCCACCGGCTCGAACTCGCGCTCCTGCAGAACGCGCAGCAGTTTGGCCTGGGTTTCCAGGGGCAGCTCACTCACTTCATCCAGGAACAGTGTGCCGCCATCCGCCAGCTCGAAGCGGCCGATGCGGCGGTCGCTGGCGCCGGTGAAGGCGCCTTTCACATGGCCGAACAGCTCACTCTCGACCAGCCCCGCGGAGATGGCGCTGCAATTGAGCTTCACCATCGGCCGATCCCGCCGCGGGCTCTGCTCGTGTAGCGCACGGGCAATGAGTTCTTTGCCCGTGCCGGTCTCGCCATGAATGAGAACAGTGGAATCCGTGCGGGCGACGAGCGCCACTTTGCGCAGGGCGCCCTGCAGCGCGGGGCTGGAGCCAATGATCTCGCCGCTGTTGGACTGCTCGGAAATCTCCTGCTTGAGGTAGCGGTTCTCCTGCTGCAACCTCGTCTTGAGCCGCTCAACCTCCGCCAGTGCGGTGGTGAGCTCCGCGGTGCGCGCCGTGACACGCGCCTCCAGCTCCCCATTGGCCTGCTGAAGTTTCTTTTGCAGGTCTTGCCGCGAAAGATGCGTTTGCACTCGCGCAAGCACTTCTTCGTACTGGAAGGGCTTGGTGATGTAGTCGTTGGCGCCCGCGTTGAAGGCGCGCACTTTGTCATGAGCATCCGACAAGGCCGTCATGAAAATGACAGGGATCTCCGCAAGCTTCGGAGTCTTGCGCAGCCGCCGGCAGGTTTCGAACCCATCGATGCCCGGCATCATCACGTCCAGCAACACCAGGCAAGGCGGTGAGTAGAGCGCCTGCTCGAGGGCGCTTTCTCCGTCCGTAGCCACGCGCACGCGATAACCCGACTTCGTGAGCGTTTCCAGCAGGAAGCCGATGTTCGCGGGCGTGTCGTCGACCACCAGGATGGACGTGTTGCCTTCGGCGTCTGTCATTTCGAGATCTCGTTCACTCTCTGCAGCACTTGCCGGACGCCTTTCATGTCATATCTGCGCGCGAGCCGACGCACCTCTTCGTAGAGCGGCGCGCCAGGCATATCGCGCTGAACGGCGGTTTCCGCCCGCGCGAGCAATTCGGTGACATCGCCCTTCATCGCCAGATCGTAGAGCTCGGTGGCGACCGTGCCATCCACCTTGAGCGCACGGATGGTCTGGGTATCGATGGCGCCAGCATTGGCGCCACCGACACTCTCCTGGTTCGCGGGGGCCAGATCGAGCTCGACGGTGAATGTGCTGCCGACGCCGCATTCGCTGCCGACCTTGAGCGTGCCGCCCATGGCATTGACCAGCCGCTGGGTGATGGAGAGCCCCAACCCGGTTCCCTCCACCCGATTGTCCGCGGCACCCCGATCGAACGGGTCGAATATGCGATGCAGATCGTCCGCGGCGATGCCAGAGCCGGTGTCCTGTATCTCGAATCGCACGCGACAGTGTTCGCGCGAAAAATCCGCAGCGGACACCCGAAACTCTACGCCCCCGTGCGCTGTGAATTTAACGGCGTTGCCCAGCAGGTTGAACAGGATCTGCCGGATCGCACGCTCGTCGCCGCGCACCTGTGACGGCAGATTCTCCGCCAGGATGCACTCGAAGCTGAGCGCTGCTTGCCCGGCACTGACGGATGCGATGTCCGCCACATGTTTCACGAGCTGCGGCAGGTCGAAGAGGCTGGCATGCAGGTCTAGCCGCCCCGCCTCGATCTTGGCGAGATCCAGCAGGTCGTTGATCAACATCAGCAGGTGTTCGCCCGAGCGCTCGACGATGCCGATGTGCTCCAGCTGGGCGACATTCAGCGCGCCGTCGCGTTTCAGCAGCTGCGCATACCCCAGGATGCCGTTCAGCGGCGTGCGCAGCTCGTGGCTCATGTGCGCCAGGAAGTTGCTCTTGGCGTGGTTCGCGGCTTCCGCAGCCTGCTGCGCTTCTTCGGCCATGCGCTTGGCGCGGGCGAGCTGATCTTCCATCTCGAGCCGCTTCGCCACCTCGCGCCGCAGGGCGGCGTTCGATTTCTGCAGCTGGCTGTTCGTGTTTTCCAGGATGCGCTCGTGCCCACGGCGCTTCAGTTCGGCGGCGGCCCGGTTGGAAAACAGCTTGAGGATGCCGAAGTCCGTCTCGTTCCAGTCGCGCTCGCGCTGGTCCTGCACGGCGATGTGGCCGATGACCTGCTCGCCCTCGTCGATGACGGGAATGGCCAGGTAGCTCTTCGTGCCGAGCTGCGTGAGCATTGCTTTCGCCGCGGGGAACAGCTCTGCCACACGATTGGGGAACGAGGCAATGTGCCCGTTCAGGATGCTCTCGCAGGGTGTGCCGGCAAGATTGAACGAGCTCACGGGGCCAAACTCGCCCGCGCACCACAACGCCAGGATGTCCGCCTCATACTTTTCCGTGTTGATCTCGGAGACGAAGACGATGTGCGCCTTCAGCGCCATGCACAGCGACCGCACCAGCTCGCGGAAGAATTCGTTGCCGGTCTTCGCGGTGACGCCGGAGGTGATGACCTGAATGAGCTCGGTGACGTGCTCGTTGCGCACCGTATTGGTTGCGAGCTTCTCTTCGACTTCCAGACGCTGCGTCACTTCCCGCCGCAGCTGGCCATTCGCTTTCTGTAGCGCGGCGTTCATGGATTCGAGGCGCTTCTCGTAGTCGCGCCGCTCGAGCTCGGCGCCGGCGCGGGCGGAGAAGATCTTCAGCACCTCGAAGTCCACTTCGTTCCAGTCGCGCTCCTTGCGATCTATGACGGCAAGATGGCCGCACACCTCGCCGGTTTCCCCGCACAGGGGAATGGCCAGGTAGCTCTGCGCGCCTATCGCCGCGAGGTCGTCCCGCTCGGCGGGAAACATTTCCTGGATATTGCGCGAGAACGCAACGATCTCATTGTCGAGCACGCACTCGCACGGCGAGCCGCCGAGCGGATAGACAAAGTTCTCGCCGAAGCTGCCATCGCACCAGAACGCCAGCACGTGCGCGTGGTATGTCTCGTGGTTGAACTCGGAGGCGAACGCGCAACTGGCGCCAAGCGTCTGGGCCAGCGCGCTCACGAGGTGTGGGAAGAACGACGCGCCGGTGCGCGCGGCGACGCCTTCGTCGAGCGCGCGCAGGAGCTTCAGTGCGTCGTGTTCACCCATCTTTTTTCGGCTTGTGTCGTCTCTATGCGCCAGCTCGAATCGTCAGTCAGGAATTGACTGGCCCTCAGGTGAGAACAGGCTGCATCGGCCGGCAGCGCGCCGCCGAGCGCCGTTCGAGCCAGCGGTCCACCGAAATGCTTCCCGGGCCGAAAACCGCCAGCCCCTATCCTCGTCCCTTTTGGACCAGGCCATTGAACCTGCGTAGGCCTGTTCATCTTAACGGCGGTTCTACCGTACGTTCACTTGCGTTGTCCATGACTGCCTGCTGGCAAGTTATCGGCATCAGGT
>JBDTUL010000022.1:0-24051 GCA_040007735.1 Gammaproteobacteria bacterium
CGGGCAGATCAACCTGGGCGGCGGCATGGATGCGCCGCGAATTCTGATGACGAAGAGGCCGGACGCGACGATCATGACGACGCCCGCGCCGCCCATCGAGAAACCCACGCCCGAGGAGATGGCGAAGGTGACCGCGGAGCAGGCCGCGCAGGCGCAGGTGGATCTGGAAAAGAAACAGCTCGATGCGCTGATGCAGGATCTCAAGGAAGCCATCAACAAGAGCCAGGCGCTCGAGCCTTTCAAGGATCAGCTGCTGCTCGACATCACCCCGGAAGGCCTGCGCATCCAGATTGTCGACGCGCAGAACCGCCCGATGTTCGATCTGGGCGGCGCGCGCCTCAAGGGTTACACGAATTCGATCCTGAAGGAGCTGACTCCTTACCTGAACTCAGTGCCCAACCACATCAGCCTCACTGGGCATACGGACACCACGCCCTACGCAGGCATCACGGGCTACACCAACTGGGATCTCTCGACGGACCGCGCCAACGCCGCGCGCCGGTCTTTGGAGGCGGCCGGGCTTGGCACGGACCGCGTGTCTCGCGTCGTCGGCCTGTCCTCTTCCGTGCTGTTCGACAAGGCCAACCCGCGCAGCCCGGTGAACCGCCGCATCAGCATCGTGGTGATGACTCAGAAGGCCGAGATGGACGCCCTCAGGACGGACGCGCCGCTGGTGGCGGGTATCCAGGGTCCTGCGGGAGCGAGTCCGTAATCTCGAACCAGCCTGCCTGGTCCGTAACGAAGATGTGCCGCTGCGGACGCATGGGCGGATCGGTATCCAGCGAGCCGGCCGGAATGACCACCACGCCGCGCTCCTGAGAGACGCGGGGTAACTCGCCTCCGCAGCGCTTGCAGAATGCCGTGGAGAAGAAGCGCGCCTCGGGCAGAAGATAGTCCACCACCTGCGATTCACCGCGCGTCCAGCGGAACTGGTCCGCCTTGAAGAAGATGTTCGACCCGTGAGCTGCGCTGCGCGCGCGGCGGCATCGCGTGCAGTGACAGTTGAGCATCATCATGGCCGGCCCCGTCGCCTCGAAAGCCACATCGCCACACAGGCAACTTCCCCGGGTGACACCCGGCTTGGCCTCGACAGTCGGACGCTCGAGGCCGGGCGTGCCGTACTCCGGCGGGTATTCCGCGTGCTGTGGCACCGAGTCCGTAATCGTGTACCACGGCGCTTTCGATGCCACGAACATATGGGCTTGCGGCTTGATGCCCAGATCCCCTTCCAGAGGCCCTGCCGGGCAGATGGCCAGCCCGTGCTCCGGCAGCATCATAGGCAGCACGGAGCCGCACACACGGCAGCTGAAGCGTCTGCCACGCTCTGACGATGCATACGCCAGGATGGAGTCTTCTCCCGCCAGCCAGCGAAAGCCGTCCGACGAAGACGACACATAGGTTGCGAACGCGGTGCCATGGTGCTTGCGGCACATGGAGCAATGGCAGCTCATCATGGTGTTGAACGGCCCGCTCACTTCGTAACGAACCGTTCCGCAAAGACATGAACCCTGGTGCATAAATTCCCTCTTCAGGTTGCGTGAAACTGAAGTCGCCGTCATCGAGCTGAAAAGATTCGGGGCGAAGCTCAGTTGATGCATTCACTGCTCACTTGCGCGATTTTGGCACCGACGTGCCGCAATCTGCGCAATGACAGTGCGCCCGAGCGGGTGCATCGTAGCAAGCCGAACGCTATTAAACAGCCACCTGAGACGCAGCGAGCGCCGGCGCGGCGACTGGCATTGAACTTGCTCGACCTGTACGGATCAGAACGACCGACCCTTCGATATGCCCGTTGCTACCCGCCACACCTGAGGTGAACCGTGCCAACGCTCCAGAGCATTTCTCAGACAGGCGAGCCCGCCTGGACGAACCCGGCGCCGAGAACCTACTTCGTGGGCGGCCACCGGGTAGAGCATCTGCGCAACGCTCTCGGACAGTCTTCATGGATTTGCGATTGCATAGAATACGTTCGCGGTCAGCAATTTGGCGGCGAGCACTGGTGCCAGCATGCCGAGCGCGTGGCCGCCGCCGCGGAACTCGACCAGCTGCTTCAGACGCCAGGATTGTTCGTCCCGCCGCGTAGCTATTAGTTAGAACCTGCCGCTCAGGAAATATCTGGCGGAGAGCTCTACCTTCGTCTCGGTTGCCAGCGCGGGCTCGGCCACCGTCAACGGCCGGGCTTCAACGTCGCTGCTCACTCGCAGCCACTCCAGCATGAAGCGCCAGCTTTTCCCCCGGTCGAATGAGTACGCAAGGCTCCAGGCGTGGCCGCTCTCATCGCTCGCGCCATTCGCCGGGGCGAACTGCACCGCGAACTCGTCATAGCGCACGGCGAGCATGTGAGCTCCCACCCGCTTCGCCAGCAACGCCGACTCTGAGTCGAACGCCCACTCGAGCAGGAAGCCTCCGGGCGCAATGTAGGTGTCGCCTCCCAGCCATTGCAGGATCACCGTCCAGCCGCTCGCGGTCTCCACACGGAGCGCCGCGGCATCGAACTTCGTTTCCCACGCAAAATCGCGAATCGACGGCGCGAACGCCTCAGGGTCGGCGCGATTGTCATAGTGGAGAACATCGAGCACGGCACGGTCGAGATAGCGGAGCTGGCCGCCCACGTAATACCCCGGGCGCCCATCGATCTCGTGGAACAGCTCTTTCTTGCCGGCGTCACTCGCCGCCGGAGCGCCCACGCGGCCGAACAACGTGGTTTGACGATCGCTGAAGCCGAAGCCATGTGCGGCGAGCCTGGTTCCGGCCGGGTCGTTCCAGCCGAACAGCGCGGCCGTGAGCTGAAGATCGAACGCGTGACCGGTACGCGTGCCGAGCCAGTCGACCTGGCCCTCGAGGCCGATCGTTCGGAGTTCCTCGCCGATCCACGACCCGATGGCTGAAGGCGTAATCGTGTACGGCGTCTCCCAACCCGTGGCGCGATTCTCCAGAGACAGGGGTGGGTAGAACGCGCCAAGCCGTACGCGCGACCTGAAGCCCGCGCGCGGATAAGGCCGGTACTCGACAAACGCTTCGGTGAGATCGATGGGATTCTTGTCTCTGTCACCCCAGCTCGACGCTTCCGCATGAGCGGAGAACACCTCGCCCAGCGGCTGCGTCCAGGCAGCGCGCAGACGACCGAGCCTCAGGCCGTCGTGTTCATCATCGAAACGCAGTTTGCCCTGGCCATTGTCGAGAAACGAATCGCGGCCGTTCGAGCTGACGGCACGCAGGTCCAGCGACAGATCCCATTCCGCCGCATGCGCGGCGGAGCCCGAAGCGAGCACGCCCAGCAGCGCAAGCGACCGCAGGGACTGCACGCTCAGTAATCCCATGAGTGCGGGCGGCCTTTGAGAGGCGCCGGTCGCAAGGCACGAGTGAGCCGCACCGTGAGGTCGGGCGGACTCGAGCCGCCTGTTTCCAACGTGCGCACCACGTCCCCGGACGGCTCGTTCAAAAGCGGATGCCACACGCGCAAACGATAGGAGCCTTTCGGCAGATCGGGAGTCAACCACTCCCCTTTCGCATCGCTCCGGCCGAAGAACGGCGCGCCGGTGACGAAGATATAGGCAAGCATGTTGTCGTGGATGTTGCAGCCGAGTGTGACGACGCCGGGCTGGTCGAACTGGACCGGTGGATACGGCTTGCCTCGATAGAGAGGCAACTGAAAACGATGCACCGGGGAGAACGAATACACCTGGTGGCTGACCGCATCGCTGTTCGGAAAAGAGATGGTGGAGCCGACGGGAACGATCAGCACGTCAGGTACGAACGTCAGATCCAGCTGGTCGACGATGGCGTGAATCGGGGTCGCCGGGGGCATCGGCGGACCGCTGGATTCGAGGGTGAGCACTGTTCCAACGAGGGGTTTGCCGTTGCGCTGGAGGGTGCTCACCTTTAGCGGCGCCGCAAACGCCTGTGCGCTGGCGCACAGCAGGGCAGCCAGCCAGCCCGCCGCTGCGATCGTGGCTGGAAAAAAGCCTTTTTTACGCGTGCGCGACATCTCACTCCCAGGCCCGGCCGCTCGCCCCGGATAGGTAGCGATGCGTACTATGAGTGACTCACATTCGAGCCCATGTAATGGGTAGTTTCCGGAACAGACTTCTCGTGCTCATCATCGCTCTGGTCACCGTCACACAAAGTGTGACGCTGGTCGCAGTGCTTGCGCGCGTGGAAGGAACGGTCGAAGACCGGGCCGCCGAGCAGCTGGAATCCGGCGGAAACTTCATCGAGCAGTTCCTGCTGTTCCGCGCCACCCAGCTCGCGAGCGGCGTCGGCGTTCTGGCTGCGGACTTCGGCTTCCGCGAAGCGTTCGCGACGGGCGACCGGCCCACCATGCTCTCGGCCGCAACCAACCAGATGCGGCGTATCGATGCAGACCTGATGCTGCTGCTCGACACCAACGGGCACCTGCTCGCATCCACCAGCACAGTGGGCGCCGGCACGGAAAGCGCGCTGCGGCAGCTCGTCGACACCGCAGACATGACCAGCAACCGGCTGCATGTGATGTCGCTCGCCGGCCGTTCCTATCAATTCTTCCTTGCCCCGGTGCGCGCCCCCGACAACATCGGCTGGGTCGCCATGGGCTTTGCGGTCGACGATGTGCTCGCAAAACGAATGAGCGCACTGGTGGGTGCCGAGATCAGCCTCGTCTCGGCGGGCACCGGGCGATCGCCGCTGGTCGCCTCAACCTTGAATGCCGCGGATCGGCACTCGCTGTCGGTTGCCCAGAGCCGCCCGCTACGCGGCGCGAATTCACGGCGCCTGAGTCTCGGGGCGAGCGAATATCTGGTTGCCTCGAGGCGGTTGCCTTCCAACCCGGATGTGGTGGATGTGGTGGTCGCCCGGCCGATGCACGCCGTGCTCACACCCTATCGGGACGTGCGCGACGCCATGCTCGTCATCGGAACACTGGCATTGCTGCTCGCAACAGGCATGGGGTTGCTCGCGGGCCGCAGCGCCTCGCGGCCTATCGCAGCACTTCTCCAGGCCGCACGCCGAATCGAAGAAGGCCGTTACGACAACCCGGTAGCGGTGCGCGGTGCGACGGACTTTCGCCAGCTGGCCTCTACGTTCAACGCCATGCAGAACGGCATCGCGGAGCGCGAGGCGCGCATCACGCACCTTGCCTATCACGACGCACTCACTGGCCTGCCCAACCGGGCGTTCGGCGAGAACCACATCGACGAGCTGCTTCGAAACGATTCGAGCACGCCGCTGGCGCTCATTCTCATCGACGTACGCAACCTGCCTGAGATCAATGCGACGCTGGGCCACCACGTTGGCGACGAAGCGTTGAAAGAGGTCGCGCGGCGGCTTGGGCAGAATGTCGGCTCTGCGGATCTGGTGGCGCGCCTGTCGGCGCATCAATTCATCGTCGCTGCGCGGCCGTGCTCGCTGCAGCGGGCGCCGCTGTTCGCGGAACAGCTTACGGGGACGATTCGCGCGGGTTTCCAGGTGGCGCAGGTCAGTCTCGACATGGATGCCATTGCGGGCGTTGCCACGTTTCCGGATCACGGCGACAACACGCGCGAGCTGCTTCGTTGCGCGCAACTGGCCCTGCACGATGCGAATGACGCCAAGGCGCGTGTCGCCATTTACGTGGCCGGGCGCGATGAGGAGCATCGCCGACGGCTGACGCTGTTGGCGGAATTGCGGTTCGCGCTCGAGGTCGGCGGGCTGCAGCTCGTGTATCAGCCGAAAGTGGATATGGGCACGCGCACCGTGAAGAGCGTGGAAGCGCTGTCGCGCTGGACGCATCCGCAACTGGGCGTGGTGTCGCCGGCTGAGTTCGTGCCGCTCGCCGAGCAAACGGGTAACTCCCGGCGGCTGACCAGTTGGGTGGTGGGCGCAGCGATCCGGCAGATGGAAGCATGGCGAAGAGAGGGGCTCGAGGTCGACGTCGCACTCAACTTGTCTGCGGCGGACATTCTCGACCCGTATCTGGGTGATGAGATTCTTCGCACTCTGGAAGCGCATCGCGTGCCGCCCACCGCGCTGGTGTTGGAGATTACCGAGAGCGCGGTGATGCGTGACCCTGTGCTGGCTGCGCGCAATATGCAGCTGCTTCAGGTGTCGGGCGTGCGGTTCGCCATTGATGATTTTGGCACGGGATATTCATCGCTTTCGCAATTGAGCCGCCTGCCCTTCGATGAGCTGAAGATCGATCGATCGCTGATCCAGCATGCGCATGAGCGGAAGGACGATGCCACGATCGTTGCTTCCACGATCGAGCTGGCGCACAGCATGAACCTGCGTGTGGTGGCCGAAGGGGTCGAGAACGCGGAGTCGTGGAACCTGCTGCGGCGGTTGGGCTGCGATTTTGCGCAAGGCTACCTGGTGAGCCCGCCCATCTCCCCGGATCAGATTCCGCCGTTCATCCGCAAGGCCAACCAGTTACTGCAGGAGTCTGACAACACCGTGCGGCAGATTCGCGCACTCGAGGAGCTGTCTACGTTCCGGCGCTGAGTGTGTGAATGGTCAGCCTGAACGGGCGACCCCTCGACCGATTCGCTATCGTCTTCTGACAAAAAACTAAAAATAAAACCTCTCAGCCGCCCGGCGATTGAGGGCTCTTGTCTCTTACGCGAGGTCAGCAAGCACCGCCGGCACATGCCGCCGCAAAATCGCATTCTGCGCCTCCCACTGATCCTTCCCTCCAAGCGGCATAAGAAACCGAACTTCACTCGCCGCAAACACCGCCACAGGCACCCCGTCGCGATAAAGAACCCGATTCCCCGTAAGCGCCGGCAACCGCGCATCAGGCGTCAAAACACCTACCAGGTTTAAAGGGTCCGCCGCCGACACAGCGATCAACTGCCCGGTGTCAGGTTTCTTGCGCATGTCACGCAGCGCGCTCACCGCTTCAGGCGTGGCGTATTGCTCGCCCGAAAACCCAGCAACAAAACGACCACCACGAATCTCGCCACGCGCCTCGAGCCGACGACAGCACATGAGCAGCTCTCGCCACGGCGGTAGCCAACTGGCTTCGAGCGCAATGAGCTTCCAGAAGATGACGCCCCAGCGGCGCAGCAGCGCACGCACGACGTTCTCGATGGCTTCGTCGTTGAATGTTCGGGTTGCGACACGATTCTCTGGAGCCGGGCTTGCGGGCTCCTCGTTGGCTGGCGGCCGGCGCACGAGCGCCCAGCGGCCGGAGTCGGCCATGCCAAAAAGCGCGATGCGTCTGCGTCGGCGCGTGCCGCCTGTGGACGAGCGGCGCTTGTCCGCGGGCACGAGCAGCGCGCGCAGTCCGCCGAAGCTGTCTGAATTCACGAGGCCCAGCGCGACGAGCTCTGCCAACGCCTCTTCCACCTGAGTAGGCAGCAGCCTGGCGCCGTCGACAATCTCGTCGAAGAACGACGCGCCGTTCGACTGGATGAAATCGACGGCATCCCTGGCGTTCGCCGTGAGATGTGAGGGATCAGGCCGGTCTGCAAAGGCGGACCAGAGCCGCACATTTCTCCTCGGCAGCAGCGTGATCGGTGTAGCACGCACGGGCGCGGCGCCACGCTCCGGGCTCGCGGTGCGCTTGCCGAGACGCGTCCACACGAAGCGGCCGGCGAGGCAGTGCTCGTCGAGCCAGGCGGGCTCGTATTCGTTGATGCGGCCCGGGAGGATTTCGGTTTCCCAGGAACCGGCGGGCGCTTCGAACCCTTCGAGCTGCGTGAGTACGGCGGCCAGCGCATCCGGGCCCTGCATGCGCGCTTCGGGCGTCACGCGCTGCCACTCGAACAGGAATCGCATGAAGTCGCGCGCCAGCACGGGCTCGATTTCCGCGCGCAGGCGCTTGACGGTGTAGCGATGGATGCGCGCGAGCAGGCGGCGCTCGCACCACTCCTCTTCGATTGCACCTGGGCTGAAGCGGCCGCGCATGGCGAAGCCTGCGGACTGCAGGGCTGCCAGCGCCGCGTCGATTTGCGGGGTGGCAAAGTTCAGCGAATCGGCGAGCGCGCGGGCCGTCACCGGGCCCAACCCTTCGAGGCGGCCGCGAACGACTTCAACCAGTGCTTCGTCCCGGGACCAGACTTTGATGTATTCCGATGGAACGACGACGTCAGGTGTGAAGCTGGCGTCAGCGAACAACGCATCGTATAGCGGGCGGGTTTCAGCGGCTACCCATAGCCCATGGGCCTTCTCATCGGAATTCGATACGCCGCCGACCAGCCGCGCCGCACGACCTTGCGCGGCCAGCGCCTCCAGCAAACCGGGCCACGCGGGGTTCCGGCGGGCTTCGGCGTCCGTGAGGTATTTGAGCCAGAGCAGCGAGTCGTGCAGTTCATCCGCGGTGGCGCCGTCGGGCCAGGCCTCGTCACGCACGCGGTGAATGGCTTCCGAATCGAGCTTGCCGATGTCCGCAGCGGATTCCGGATCGAGCCAGCGCCGGCTCATCACCGCCTGCGTGCGCCGCTCTTCCAGCGGAGCATCGTCCAGGAATGCATAGGGACGCGCCGACAGAACTTCGAGCGCAAGAGGCGAAGGCTCCGTCACATCCCGGGCGACTACACGAATGTCGCCGGCTTCCAGGCCGCGCAACAAGCCGAGGAACCCATCCACATCCATCGCGTCTTCGAGACAATCCCGAATGGTTTGCCGGACGAGCGGATGATCCGGCACTTCAATGTCGCCGGGCAGGTTTTCCGCGCACGCCACCTGGTCCGGGAACACCGAAGCCAGCAGGTCTTCCGCATTCATGCGCGAGATCTGCGGCGGAATCTTCTTGCCGCCGCGGAATCGCGGCAACGCCAGTGCAATCGACGCATCCCAGCGCCAACGAACTCCAAACATCGGCGCCGCGCACAGCGCCTGGATGAGAATCTCCCGCGCCGTGTTCGAATGCAGATAACGTGAGACTTCCTCGAGGTCGAAGCTATGCGCGGTGGTGAGCGACAGGATCAGGCAATCTTCAGTGGCAGCCGCCTGCAGCTCGAAGTTGAACTTGCGGCAAAAGCGCTTACGCAGCGCCAGGCCCCATGCGCGGTTCACGCGGCTGCCATACGGCGAATGAATCACGAGCTGCATGCCGCCCGCTTCGTCGAAGAAGCGCTCGAACACGATTGTGTCGTGAGTCGGCAGCGTACCCAGAGCGCCGCAAGCCAGCCAGAGGTAGTTGACGAGCTGGGTTCCCGCGGCTTCCTTCACACCCACATCACGCGCCAGCCACTCGACCGTCGCCTGAGTTCCGGCTTTCAACTGATGCTCGACGTCACGGCGCAGGCGCGAGACCGCCAAAGACAATTCATCCGTACGCCCCGGCGCTTCACCGAGCCAGAACGGAATGGAAGGCGGCTGGCCCTGGGCGTCCTGCACGCGAATGTTTCCGCGCTCGACGCGAATGATCTGATAGGAAGTGTTGCCCAGCTGAAAGACATCGCCCGCCAGGCTCTCCACCGCGAAGTCTTCATGAACCGTGCCGACAATGTGGCCCGCCGGCTCCAGCAACACCTTGTAATCCGCCGTGTCGGGAATGGCGCCACCGGAGGTGAGCGCGGTGAGCCGCGCGCCGCGACGGGGCCGTAACATGCGGTTCACTGCGTCGTAGTGAATCATCGAGCCCGTGCGCCCTCGACGAGTGCTGAACCCCTCGCCGAGCATCACGACGATTTCGTCAAACTCTTTGCGCGTAAGGCTCCGGTAGGGATACGCACGCGTGAACAATCGATACAGATCGTCTGAGCTCCACTCCTGCGCGGCAACTTCGGCAGTGATGTGTTGAGACAGCACATCCAGCGCATTCTGCGGAACGCGAAGCCTATCGAGCTCCTCTCGCCGCACGGAATCCAGCAGCGCCGCGGACTCGACGAGATCGTCGCGAGACAGCGGAAACAGCCGCCCTTTCGGCGTGCCGCCCACCGCATGCCCGGAACGCCCGACACGCTGCAGGAATGCATTGATCGAGCGCGGCGAGCTCAGCTGGCAGACGAGATCGACATCGCCGATGTCGATTCCCAGCTCGAGGGAAGCGGTGGCCACGAGCGCCTTCAACTCGCCGCGCTTCAGGCGATGCTCTGCATCCAGCCGCATTTCTTTGGCGAGGCTGCCGTGATGCGCGGTGACGTTTTCCTTGCCGATGCGTTCGGATAAGTGCCGGGCAGCCCGCTCTGCCAGCCGCCGCGTGTTCACGAACACGAGTGTGGTTCGATGCTCGGCGATCAGTTCCGCGAGCCGGTCGTACACCTGCGTCCACACTTCGTTGGACATGACAGCTTCGAGCGGCGACGCCGGCACTTCCAGTCCCAGATCTCGCTTGCGCACGTGGCCGCTGTCGACAATGGTGCAGCCGATCGCCGCCGCATCTGAACTTGCCTGCCGGGAATCGACACCGTTGTGCGGCCCGCCGGCTCCGACGAGAAAGCGCGCAATCTCTTCGATGGGCTTCTGGGTGGCCGACAGCCCGATGCGCCTCAGCGGCTTTGCGGCCAGCGCTTCCAGCCTTTCCAAAGTTAGTGCGAGATGCGAGCCGCGCTTGCTGCCGGCGATGGCATGAATCTCATCGACGATGACCGTGCGCGTGGTCGAGAGCATTTTCCGCCCCGACTCCGAGCCCATCAGGATGTAGAGGGACTCGGGCGTGGTAACCACGATGTGCGGTGGATTCCGGGCCGCCTTCGTGCGCTCCGACTGCGGCGTATCGCCGGTGCGCACGAACGCGCGGATGCCGGCTTCGGGCAGGCCGAGCGCACGTAATTCTTCGCCGATGCCGGCGAGCGGGCCGGCGAGATTCCGGTTGATGTCGTTCGACAGCGCCTTGAGCGGCGACACATAGACGATGCGAGTTTCGTCCGGCAGCGTGCTAACGAGCGCTTCGCGCACCAGCCCGTCGATGGCCGCCAGGAACGCCGCGAAAGTCTTGCCGGAGCCGGTGGGCGCGGCGATCAGGACATGCTGGCCTGCCTGTATGGCCGGCCACGCCTGGGCCTGCGCGGGCGTGGGGGCCTCGAACGCGCGCCGAAACCAGGCCGCCACGGCCGGGTGGAATGCGTTGAGGATATCGACGGGTGCCGGGTCCATGGAACGAGCTTAGTGGGGGCGCCCGGCGCTTGGAAAAGATCTTTAAGGCATACAGCCCGGGCGGGCCACTTCGCTGTGCAAGCCGGATCTTGGCCGACCGGCGATTGAGCAACTGTTGAGGAACGGAATGCGCCAGCCCCACGCCTCGAGAATCATCGAGTGACCCCAGGTTGGGGCCGCGCGAACGGGCCCGCTACGCGGCGCGACTATACAACAGGGGCTAGTTGATCGCCGTCGCAGGCGCGATATCGAGCAGCGGCACGTGATAGCCGACCAGAATTTTCTCGATGTCCGGGCGGTGCGTGTTGATCCAGGTGTCGAGGGTGTCCTTCCACTCCTTCTCGCCGAAGCGCACACCCATCGCAATCTCGTAGTCGAAGCGAATCTGCGGATCGGGCTTGAAGGGCACCGTGAGCCACTGCTTCTCGCCCGGCCCCTGATGCTGGTTGACGATGAAGCCCGCAACCGGGCCCCACACGGCAGCCACATCGATATTCCCCGCAGACAGATCGCGCTCGATGATGTTCGCGGGGTGCTCGCTAGGATCGCCGCTCTGCGCGGCATACAACCTGGCGTGCTCAATGAGGCCGTTCCGGAGCAGCCAATCCGTCGCCGGGGTCTGCGCGAAAATGCCGAAGTGCAGCGCCTGCAATCTCTCCTTCGGCAGCTTCAATAAATCCTCTGCCGTCGCGAGATTTTTGAACTCTTCCTTCGCGGGTACTACCAACGCGTAAGTGGAGCGCATATAGGACTGGGTGGTGGCCGTGAGCTCATAGCCTTTCGGCACGCCCATGATCACATCGCACTTGAAATCCTGCGTGCCGTCGTTTCTCGCCCGCAGGGTGTTCCGCACGAACCCCATTCGCTGAGGGAAATAGGTGTACTCGAGCTTCTTACCGAGATCGCGTGCCAGCGCTTCCGCGAGCTTGTTCTCGTAGCCCGCGCCTGCCTGGTTGGACTGCGGCAGGCTGTTCGGATCCGCACACACCTTCAGCGTTGGGCTGCCCTTCACGTTCGGCACTGCCGCCGACGCGGTAGGGGCTGGCTTCGCAGCATCGAGACCCTGCGCAAAAACCGGCGCGGTGAAAACGGTGGCGGCGATCAAAGCGGCCACGCGCGCAGCGCGCCGGCCAGTGCCGGCGCCAAGGTCAACGCAAGCGCACGCGTCCCTCATCCAAACGGGCTTCGTCATGCAGGCGTCGAAGCCATTACTTCGCCGCATCCAGGGCATAGAGATGGCCCGGCTTGATCTGCCCATCGGCGCGTCCCTTGAGGAAGGCGTACAGCCCTTCCTTGTTGTCCACCACCATCTTGCTCGCGCTGAACGGCGGCATGCCCTTCTCCACGCGGCCGTTCAGGATGGTGGTGAAAAACTGATCCTTGGTGAGATTGTGCAAGGACACTACGAGCGGCGGGCCAACGAGCCCTTCCTGCTCGGCGCCGTGGCAGCGCTCACACGCAAGCGCCCGCCAGGTCTTCCAGCCGGCGAGCGTTTTCGCATCGACCTTCGTGCCGTCTTTCACGGTGTACAGGCCCCCGTTCGGGCCGCCGGAAGGTTTGGATAATTCAGCTACGGTGGCCGCGTCACCTTTGGTTCCAGCGGCAGGCCCGCTGGTGGCGGCATTGAGCGCGGCGGGGTCAGCCGCCGGGGCAGCCGGCGCGGCAGGCGTCGGCATCGCAGGTTTCTGGCTAGCCATCGCGGGTTTCTGGCTCGCCGTTGCCGGCTGGGCCGCTGGGGGCTTGGCCGCAGGCGCCGCCGGCTTCTGTTCGGCGGCCATCGAAACCGCGTTTGCGAGAAGCGCGGACACGATAAGGGTCACGGATATCCGGGATTTCATCTTTCGTGGGATCTCTTTGGAGGCACGTGCAAAGAATGACGCACGGCTCGAGCATTGGTTCCTCGAAGGCCACGGGGTGCCGCTTTGACAGCGGCACCCCGCAACACTCAACGAGGCGGTCGCGTTCGCCCGTTCAGCGCATTGCCGTTGCGCCACCGCTATCCGGCAGCGAGAACACGAACAGGGAGCCGCCCAGTGTCGTGTACTTGGCGAGGTCCTTGTATCCACCGACGGCGCCGAGGCCCGCCGTGGATTCCGTCAGGCCCGCCGCCATGCCGATGCCGGCCCAGCCACCGATGCCCGAGTACACCCCGACGAACTGCTTGCCGCCGTACGAGTACGAGAACACGTTGCCGATGATTCCGGAGGGCGTCTTGAACTTCCAGAGTTCCTTGCCGTCCTTCGGGCTGACCGCTTTGATATAGCCTTCGAGCGTGCCGTAGAACACGACATCGCCGGCCGTCGAGAGCGCACCGGACCACACTGAGAACTTCTCAGGCTTCGACCACACGATCTTGCCCGCAGAAGGATCCCACGCGATGAAGTTGCCCATGCCGCCATGGCTGTTCGGTGTGGGGAACATCGTCAGCGTGGCGCCGACATACGGCTGACCTGCTGTGTATTCCACTGCGAATGGCTCATACGTCATGCAGACATGGTTCGTGGGAACCATCATGTAGCCGGACTTCCTGTCATAGCTTGCCGGCTGCTGGTCTTTCGAACCGAGCGCCGCCGGGCAGATGTCCTTCACGTTCACATCCGGACCCGTGGTGCCGGGCGAGAACTTCTTGTCGACGACCGGACGGCCGGTCTTCATGTCGACACCCGTGGTCCAGTTCACCTGCGGGTCGTACTTCTGTGCGACGAGCAGTTCACCGGTTTCACGGTTGAGCGTGTAGCCGATGCCGTTGCGATCGAAGTGAACCAGCGCGGGCACTTTCTTGCCCTTGATGTTCACATCGACCAGCGGCACTTCATTCACACCGTCGAAGTCCCACTCGTCGTGCGGGGTCATCTGATAGACCCACTTCGCCATACCCGTGTCGAGGTCGCGCGCCCAGATGGTCATGGACCACTTGTTGTCGCCAGGACGCTGAGCCGGATTCCACGTGCCCGGATTGCCGCTCCCGTAGTACACGAGATTCAGCTTCGGATCGTAGGAGTACCAGCCCCAGGTGGTGCCGCCGCCAAGTTTCCACTGGTCGCCCTGCCACGTCTTGAGCGAAGAATCCTTGCCCACCGGCGCCATCTTGCCGTTGGTCCAGGTCATCGTCTTGGCGGGGTCGACGAGGATCTCACTGTCCGGGCCACTGCTGTAGCCCATCCACACCCGCTTGCCGTCCTTGATGTTGTACGCGATCAAACGACCGCGGACACCGAACTCGCCGCCGGAGATGCCGGTGACGACCTTGTCCTTGAAGATATGCGGGGCGTTGGTGTTCGTCTCACCGATTTTCGGATCGCCATTCTTGACGCTCCAGACCACCTTGCCGGTCTTCGCATCGAGAGCGACAAGCGTAGTGTCCGCCTGCTGCAGGAAGATCTTTCCATCGCCATATGCGAGACCGCGGTTCACGGTATCGCAACACATGACGGGAATGACGCTCACATCCTGCTTCGGCTCGTACTTCCACTTGTAGGTTTGATCTTTGAGGTTCACCGCAAACACGTTATTCGGAAACGGCGTGTGGATGAACATGGTGTCGCCGATCACGAGTGGCGAGCCTTCATGACCGCGCAGCACTCCGGTGGACATCGTCCAGGCGACCTGGAGTTTGTTCACGTTGCCTGCGTTGATCTGACTGAGATCGCTGTAACGGTGATTTGCATTGTCACCGGCCTGCGAAGCCCAGTTCGAAGAATCCGCCATCTTTGAATCGAGGTCGGCATCAGCGACTGCGGTGACGGATGCCACCGTCGCCGCAAGCGCCGCGACGCTTACTAAAAAGGAACGATACTCGTATCTCATATCTCCTCCGGGCCTTTGTGTTTCTCTGCTGGAAATACGCGACCGCCTCCCTGCTCTTCTCAGAACGAGTAGTCAGAAGCGAGAACCCCCTCTGAAGCGCGATACTCTACTCACAGTGTGTACGCGCTCACGAAGAGGCGTATGTGTACACCCGCTGTGATACCCGCGCAACACGACTTGGAGCGTCGCGAAACAGCAGCGTACGATGCGTGCCATATATGGGATACGTGTGAAGGAGACAGCGCGTGATGCACTCTTCGAGCGCCAGAAATGACACAGTGTGTAACGTCTTTGGAGCAGCAATAATCGTGTTGCTGGTGGCGTTGCCGGCGCGGGCAGATGGACCCTCGGCTCCCCCCGCGAACAACTACCCCACAATAGCGAGGCTGGAATACGTGCAGGAGTGCATCAACCGCGCCGGCGGCCAGCAAGCTGCGATGTATCAGTGCGCGTGTGCGATCGATCGCATCGCGGAGAGGCTCACATACGACGAGTTCGTCGAAGCGTCGACGTACGCAAAGTACTCTACGCTGCCCGGAGAAGGAGGCGGAATTTTCCGTGACACGGACGATGCCAAGCAGAAGGCCAAGCTGTTTCGCAGCGTGGAAAGCGACGCGTATCGCGCGTGCAACGTGCCTTCGCCGTCGAAGTAGTTCCCTGTGCAGGAGAAGTTAGTCAGCAGCGCTGCGCGGTCGCGGCTGCGCTGACAGGCAGCGACGCCAGAGTGAATCAGCGGCTGACTGCCACCCCCCAAGGCGACTTGCCGACGGGAATTTTCTTGATCACTTTCAGCGTGGCCGTATCGACCACGCTCACATCGTTCGACGGACCATTCGCTGTGTACAACCGTGAGCCGTCTGCGGACAGCGCAATGCCCCACGGGCGTGTACCCACCGCCACATCCTGGATTTTCTTCGGCGTTCCCGAGATGTCGATCACCACGACTTTGCCGCCGCGGCCGGTGCTGACGTAGAGGCGATTGTGTTTGGCGTCGAGCCGCACGGACATAGGTCTCTCATCTTTTCCAAACTCGATCACTCGCTCCACCGGCGCACCTTCGGGCACACGAATGCGGTAGAGCGAGCTGTCGAACTCACCGGAGACGTAAGCCGTCTTGCCATCTGGCGTGAACGCGATATCGCGCGGACGTTTTCCCACAGTGACACTGCGCACGACCTTCAAAGTATTCGGGTCGATGATAGAGATGGAGTTGTCGGACTCGTTGGTGACGAGCACCCACTTGCCGTCTGGTGAGACGCGCACGCCTTCTGGCTCCTTGCCAACCGGAACGCGCGACAGGATGGTGCCCGTGCGCGTGTCCAGCACTGTGGTGGTTGCCGAATCTTCGTTCGCGACGAAGAGGAGCCCCGCAGCAGTGAGATCGAACTGCTCGGGATCCGAGCCCGCCTGGAATACCTTCGTGACCTTCAGCGTCTTCGTGTCGACGACGGCGATGCCGTCTGCTTTCAGATCCCGCTCGAGCTTTTCGCATTCCTCATCCGGCACCGACGGCGGACACTTCGGCAACCCGCTCAGCGCCACGAACAGCTTCGACCCATCGTGGCTCAGCTGAATGCCCCGCGGCCGCTTGCCGACCGGCACGGTTGCGATGGCTTCGTTCTTGTCCGTATCGATTACGGTAACCGTGTGCTCATCTTCGTTCGATACATAGGCCCGCCCGGCGTGCGCGGCCAGGGGCAGCACGGCCAGGCCGAGAAGTAGCAGGCAGGTGCCCGCAGCGTGTCGGACTTGCGATGCCGGCCCGGGCGTAGCTACGCGCAGAGGCAGGCGGCAAAAACCACGCTTTTTGCCGCCGGAAACAAAGCTGATGTCCGAAAAAAGCGCCGCAGGCGACTTTTTTCCAATAGACGTAGCGAAAATCATTAGGGGGCCCTTGATTCAGTCGGTATCCATGCCGCGGATGCGGCGGGGGAGCATAGCCCCACCTACCGCTACAACCACGTACGTCAGCGGCCACGGCGTGGGCGGAAGACCGCCGCAGCCCTTCGCAAGTTCCGCTCCGTACGATAATCGCGCGCTCGAAGCGGGCCCGCACGCCCGCGGCACCGGGAGTAGACAGCGATGCAGGATTTTGCGGGGAAGGTGGCATTCATCACCGGCGGCGGCAGCGGCGTCGGGCTCGGCCAGGCCAAGGTATTCGCACAGGCCGGCGCCCGCATCGTGCTTGCGGACATTCGCCAGGATCACCTCGACCACGCGGTCGCCTACTTTCGCAGCCGTGGGACGCCCGTCCACGGCATCCAGCTGGACGTGACGGATCGCGCGGCCTTCGCGCGCGCCGCGGACGAGGCCGAGCGTGTCGCCGGCCCGGTGCAATTGCTGTTCAACACTGCCGGCGTCTCGATGTTCGGCCCGCTCGAGCAATCCACGTACGACGATTACGACTGGATGATGGGCGTAAACTTCGGTGGCGTGGTGAACGGCATCCAGACCTTCGTTCCACGCATGATCGCGCTCGGCGATGGCGGCTACATCGCCAACGTCGCGTCGATGTCGGGGCTCATCGCAAGCGGGCCCGCTGGAATCTACAGCGCGTCGAAATTTGCGGTGGTCGGGCTGTCGCAGGCACTGAAGCAGTCGCTCGACCAGTACGACATCGGCGTGTCGGTGCTCTGCCCGGGCAACGTGAATACGAACATCGCGGATTCGACTGCAACGCGCCCCGCACACCTGCAGAACTCCGGCTATCACTTCGATACCGCCGTGATGACGGCATTCCAGAACATCTATTCGGCGGGGATGGACCCGGAGCAGCTCGCCCGGCACCTGATGGAAGGAATGAAGCGGAACCAGCTGTACGTGATTCCGTATCCCGAAATGCGCCAGCGCCTCGCGGACCACTTCGAGACAGTGCTCGCAAGCTTCCCGCCGCAGGACTCGGACCCGGAGGGCGTGACGAGGCGTCAGGCGGCGATGGTGCGCTTCGTGAAAGAGCGCCAGGCGATCGAAGCGCGGCGCAAGTAGGCGCCGCGCCCCGCGCGATGCGAGCTCAGCTCAGCTTGATGTCGTTGATCTGGATGACGGGCTGCACGCTGGTGTAATTGGCGATGTCGTCCTGGATGTCCGCCGCGTGCGGACCGAATGCCGTCTGGAACGCTTCGACCGAATCGAAACGCAGCGAGCACAGCGTGCTGAACTCCGCTTTCGTGCCCGGCGCGCCGCCGCCCAGGCCCTGCTCCACCACCACGCCCTTGAGCGCGCCGCCGAGCACCCGCTTGATCATCGGGATATGCGAAGTCAGGTAATAGTTCATGTCGAACTTCGCCCCGTCCTTGTTCGGGTAAAGCACGGTCACGGTGATCATGGGGGCCGCTCCTCTTATTTAGAATAAAGAAAATTACCGCCGTCGCATGACGCCGCCGGGGGCGGCCATGCTACGGCGGTAAGTGGGAGCGTTGCAAAGAGAGTGTTCTTATCGGCGCTCCGCGCCGCTATCCGCCGCCGGTCGCTTCGATCCCCGTAAGTTCCCGGGCGCAGCCCTTGAGAAGCTCCGGCTAAGACCTCCGGGCTTCAGCCCGTGAGCGGGGTCAGGGTGAGCTCCACGCGGCGGTTCTGCTGGCGGCCGTCCGGCGTGTCGTTCGAGGCAACCGGCCGGGCCTTGCCGAAACCTGCGGTTTCGATGCGCTGGTCGATCACACCCTTGGATTTCAGGTACTGGCCTACCGTGCTGGCGCGCCGCTCTGACAGCGCCTGGTTGGTCTGGTCCGACCCGACGCTATCGGTGTGACCGGTCACGTCGATGATCGTCTTGTCGTATTCCTTCAGCACCAGGGCCACTGAGTCGAGCACGTTAAAGAAGCCTGAGTTGAGGTCCGAGCTGCCGGTCGCGAACGTGACGTTACCCGGCATGTTCAGGACGATGTTCTCACCCTGGCGGCTGACCGAAACGCCACTGCCCTGCAGCTGCGCACGCAGCTTCGACTCCTGCCGATCCATGTAATTGCCGACGGCACCGCCGGCCAGTGCGCCGACGCCCGCGCCGATGAGAGCACGCTTGCGGCGGTCCTTACCGTCGCCACCGCCCACGAGGGCGCCCAGCGCCGCTCCGGTCAGTGCGCCGATGCCAGCACCCTTGGTCGTCTTGCTGACCTGCTTGTCGCCCGTGTACGCGTTCGTGGTGGTGCAGCCCGCAGTGGCCGCCGCGAAAATTCCCGCCACCATCACGACAATGAGTCTGTTACGAAGCAAATCCGACTGTTTCATGAGCGTCCTCCAAGACAAGCTGGAGGCGTACGCTACGCCCGTGCGCCGGCAGGTAAAGTGAAGCTGTCGGAGCGTGTGAATCCGATCACGAATGGCGCCGAATGCAGACGCCACGATTTGCGCAAGCCGTCACACAAACGGGAACCGCTGCCCGTCCGGCGGGTTGAACCTGCGGCGCGATTACCTGCGAGGAACTGTCATGGCGCGATCGATCTGGAAGGGCGCGATTTCATTCGGCCTGGTGTACATCCCGGTGCAGCTCTACTCGGCCGCGCACAGCAGTTCCATCGACCTGGATTTTCTCGACAAGCGCGACTTCGCGCCCGTCGGCTACCAGCGCTACAACAAGCGCACCGGCAAGGTGGTCGAGTGGGCGGACATCATCAAGGGATACGAATACGAGACGGGTCAGTACGTCGCGCTCAGCGATGCGGACTTCAAGCGCGCGAACGTGAAGGCGAGCCAGACCATCGACATCGCGCAGTTCGTCGATGCAGGCTCCATTCCTGCGGAGTTCTTCGAAACGCCCTACTACCTCGAGCCCGCCAAAGGCGGCGCCAAGGTGTATGCGCTGTTGCGCGAAGCCTTGAAGCGCACGGAGAAAGTCGCGGTTGCTACATTCGTCATGCGCGGGCGCCAGCATCTCGCATCGGTGTATCCGAATGACAAGGCACTCGTGCTCGGCACGCTGCGCTTCGCCGACGAAATTGCGTCCGCCGACAAGCTCGATCTGCCGGCGGCCGGCGACAAGGCGGCGAAGCTCAATGCCAAAGAGCTCGAGATGGCGGACAGGCTGGTCCAGGAGATGTCGGGCAAGTGGGACCCGGGCGAGTTTCGCGACACCTATCGCGACGACCTGATGAAAGAGATCAAGGAAAAAATCCGCAAGCGCGAGACGCACAAACTGACGCCCGACGAAAAGACTCGCGAGCCGCGCCAGAGCGCGCAGGTAATCGACCTGATGGAAGTGCTGCGCAAGAGCTTGAAGGAAGGGGGACGTACGGCCGCAGCGGCCACACGCGCTCCTGCTCGCCGCGCACGCGCGAAGCGTTCATCGCCCGCGCGCAAAAGAGCATGAGGCGGAGATAACGCAACGGCGATCGCTCTAAAGGCCGCGCACCACGCACGCGAACAAGCACGCATCACACCGGCCGACCTGCTGGTCGCAACGGGCAGCCCGTCTTCTTCTAAAAGGTCACGGGCCGGGCGAGGAATTCATTCGCTCCGAAGAACATCTCAAACCCCACTCCCACACCCCAGCTCGGCGCGCGGTGCTGTTCGGGCTCTTCCTTCGGATAGGTGAGGCTCGAGCGCACCTCGAGCACCAGCCAGTCGCGGATGACGCTTTGCCGGTATCCCACCTTCACGCCATATTCGTGTAGCGGCACCGGAGCGTCGGCCTCGCCATCGAAACCCACTTCCACCGCCACGGCGCGCCGATTCGGTAGCCCCATCAGCGCCATGACAGAGGAATAGCCGAACACACCATCCGACTCCTCGGAAATCGTCCCCGACGTCGTCCAGCGCACCAGCCAGCCCGCAACCAGCCGCTCCAAATCCACACGGGTCGTAAACCCCGCATGCTGGCTGTTCTGCCAGAACACGGTCTCGCGCAAACTCAGCAGCCCCGATTCCGATTTACCGCGCTCGTAGACATACGCACCCTTGATGTAAGGATCGAGCGGAAACCTCACGCGAACGCCCGCGCCCGCATCGAAGCGGCTGCCCTGCTTGGAGGGGGTGCGATACACGATGCCGGCGAGCGTCTGCTCATCGTTCGCCGGACCGTACTGCCGGGGTATCGCGCCAGACTCCTGCGCCCGCTCCGACACGTACTCATCGCGATCGACCTTGCCGATGAACGCGTTGAAGCGCTCGTTGATCTGCGGCAGCGGCAGGGTCACGCGAAATCTCAGCTTGGGCTGAAAGCCATCGAACTCATCCCAGAGCAGCGAGGGCGCAAGGCTCCCGGATGCGCCCTGGTAGTCCGCCGCGTCATGATCCGAGCCGAACAGCCGATCCAGCCGCATCGCCGAGTTCGATGCGACGTCGTGCACGCCATTCTGGAAGCGGTCGAGCCATTCGTCGTCGGTTTCGAGTCCGGCCTTCGTGGGCGGACCCTGCGTTGTCGAATTTTCATTCGCGCCTTGTGCCTGCGCATCCTGCACAGCCTGCGCATCGCGCTGGTCCGCCTGATCCTCCGCCTGCTGCGCCAAAAGGGGCGCGCACGCACAGGCGAGTACCAACAACACCCAGGTTTTCGCCGAACTCTGCACGCAGGCCACGCCTCCTTCGGTTGAGCCAGGTCCGCCAACCCAGGGTCCAATCTGGGCGGCCGGACTGGACTGATTGGGGGCAGCGTAGGCCATTTAGCGGGGTGGGTACCGTGCGGCATGTCCGCCACAGAGCACGACTCGCTCACCCTCACCCAAGTACAAGACATTCAGCGCAGCTTTTGTTCCCGATGCCCGCCGCCGAGCCTTGGCCGTTCTCTACGCGCGCCTTGACGGCCCGGATGCCCCCACCAGAGACTGACCGCATACGCCGGGTACACGGCGCGGCGATCAAGGGGGCTTGCATGATCAGTCGACGAACGATCCTTCAACGGGGCATTGCGGCCACGTCATTGCCACTGGTCGCCGGCTGGTTGCCGTTACAAACGGCCTCCGCAAGGGCGCTCGAGCACACCTCGATCTACAAAGTCCTGGTCGATGCCCGCTTCAGTGCGGCCCGCGCCTTCGGGCGCGAAGCTCAGTGGCGCGGTGAGGCCGTGCACGAGTTCCACGGCGACGTCACCAGTGTCTGGTATGAAGATTTGCATCCACGCTGGAAAAAAAGCCCCGCGGCCATCGCCGGGCTCACCGCTCACGGGGCGTTGTTCTGCCTCGAGCGCTTGTCGTGGGATGTTGGCATGCGCGTGGTCCACCGCGCCGAACTGCCTCATGAAGGGCGCGGCCCAACGCACGAGCCGCTGTACTCCTGGTTGATCGCGCCCGTCCCGAGGCGCATCGCATGAGAATCACGCCCCCGGGCATCAGCGAAAGCGAGTTCAGCGCGGCCTTGCGCGAATTCGCAGGCGCCATCGGCAAGGAGTGGGTGTTCAGCTCCGACGCCGATGTGGATTTATATCGAGACGCCTATTCGCCCTTCCGCGGCGAGCCGGACGAGCGCATTCCCTCCGCGGCCCTGGCGCCGGAATCGGTCGAGCAGGTTCAGGCCATCGCTCGCATCGCCAACCGCCGCAAAATTCCGCTGTATCCGATTTCCACCGGCCGCAATCTCGGCTACGGCGGCTCCGCCCCGAGTGCCAGCGGTACGGTGGTGCTCGATCTCAAGCGCATGAACCGCGTGCTGGAAGTGAGCGAGCGGAACGCGTTCGCCCTGGTCGAGCCCGGCGTCAGCTACTTCGACCTGTATCGCCACATCCAGGAGAAGGGCCTGAAAGTGTGGCTCGATGTGCCCGACCCGGGTTGGGGCAGCCCCATGGGCAACTCCCTCGACCGCGGCGGCGGCTACACCACCCACCAGTTCCGCAATCACTTCGATGCCCACTGCGGCATGGAAGTGGTGTTGCCGGATGGGGAGATTCTCCGCACCGGCATGGGCGCAATGCCAGGCGCGAAGACGTGGCAACAGTACAAGACCGGGTATGGTCCGTGGATCGACGGGCTGTTCTCGCAATCGAACTTCGGAATCGTCACCAAGATGGGTTTCTGGTTGCTGCCGGAGCCGGATGCGTATCTCACTGGCACGGTGTACGTGCAGAAGCATGACGACCTGATTCCGCTCATCGACACTCTCAACTATCTCGAGAGCAGTCGTGTGTGCCAGGGCATGTCCGACCTCTACAGCCCGGCGATGGGGCAACCCGCAGCGGCCGATGCGAAGCCTCTGGACGCGGAACTGTCGGGTCTCATCGCGAAAGCGGTCGACGGCGACCCCAAAGGCATGGAGGCGTATGCCGCTCGCAAAGGCAAACCGTACTGGGGCTGCAACATCAAGTTCTACGGGCCGGCGAAAGCGCTGCTCGCCCAGTGGGACTACGCCAAGGAAAAATTCGGCCAGATTGCCGGCGCCACCTTCGTCGATGGGGAGTTGATCAAGCTACCGCTGACCGCCGAGCAGAAGAAGACGGCGCACCTGGTCGAGTTCGGGGTGCCGAATCTTTCCATCTTTGCGATGGGCGCGCGCAACGAGAACACGCCGAACCCGGGAAGCGGGCATCAGTGGTTCTCGCCCATCATTCCGCGCTCGGGCGAGGCGGTGTTCGAGGCCAACAAGGTCTTTGCCAGAGCGGGGCGCGAGTTCGGCTTGCCCGTAGCGCCGTTCTGCATACCATTTTGTTTCTGGGAGCGGTCGTTCGTGTTCCTGTTTGGGTTCCCGGTCACGACCGACCCGGAGCAGAACAAGAAGACACGAGCGGCGTTTGCACAGCTGGTGAAAATTGCGGCCGAGCACGGGTGGGGCGAATACCGGACGGCGCCGGCGTATCAGGATCTGATCATGAGTACGTATTCGTTCAACGACAATGCGCTGCTTCGCTTCCATGAGCGGCTCAAGGATGCGGTGGATCCGAATGGGATTCTTTCTCCTGGCAGATATGGGATTTGGCCGAAGCATCTGCGGGGGAAACGCTCATGAGCGTTTTTATCGCGGAGGCCCTCAGTTGCCGGGCGGCTCGGAATTTTATTTTTTTCATTGGCCCGCCAGCGTGCGGAGCCAGAGTGTTGGCAGCCCCCTGCGTGCGGGAATTGTCGGCATCCGGCATCGGGATGTTGCGTGCACTGTTCGCGATTACGTTGCTGGCATTCAGCGGCGGTGTGTTTGCGGCCGATCAGGCGAAGGGGCGCAACGGCACTGAGGCCACAGTTCAGAAGGGTAACGAGGTTTATCAGAAGTGGTGCGCGCCTTGTCACGCGCCTGGCCCGGGGCACCCGGGTACGACGGCGATTGCGGCACTCTACAAAGGTGCGAAACCTGCGGCGCTCGAAGAGCGCACCGACCTGTCACCCGAGATTGTGAAGC
>JBDTUL010000023.1:0-23431 GCA_040007735.1 Gammaproteobacteria bacterium
GGGCTTCACTTACTGGTCCGAGCGGTGGCGTCGCCTACTCGCGGCGCACGCGCCGCGAGTCTGCGGGGCGTGGTCGAAGCCGAACGGCTCACGAGCTTCTGCTTCCAGTCTTTCCAGCCGCGCGAGCGGCTCGCCGACAGCCTGGCGGCTGCAGACGTGCATCTGGTCAGCCTGCTACCGGCGCTCGAAGGCTTCATCGTGCCGAGCAAGCTCTATGGAATTCTTGCCGCGGCCCGCCCGGCGATTTTCATAGGGGATACTCAGGGCGACCTTGCAACGGTGCTTCGCGAGAGCGATTGCGGAATCTCCGTTGGAGTGGGCGAGAGCGAGTGTCTGGCGTCCCACTTGCGTGCGCTCAGCGCGACTCCGCATCGAGTCTCTGAGATGAGCGCAAACGCTCGTTCGCTTGCCGCCGCTCGCTATACGAGTGAGCGAGCCGTTGCGGATTGGCTGGAAATTTTGCAGACCATCTCAGCCGCGCGGACTGCCAGGTACGCATAGCAAGCGACAAGCGCGAGATCGACAATCAGGAATCCGTAAAGGCCCGCTCCAGGCGAGGTAGCGAGCCAATCGCTGAGCGCGTGGAAATTTCCGAGATGGAACCAGAGACTCGGCTCGGCCGCCAGCAGCGTATTGAATAGCAGTACGAAGGCCGCGAGCCAGCGTCGGTCACGAACGCTGAGCACGAGCGTCAGGATGGCCGGATACAGGAAAAACAGTGCGTAACCCGTGAAGCTCTTCTTGCTGAGGAGCATGAACACCAGCCCGACGAGCGCGAGTGCCGGCATCAGCATCCGCGGCCTCGCGCTGATGGGCATGCGCGTCGCCCGAACGAATAGCCATAGCACCGCGCTCCCCAGCGCGAGTATCGCGAAACCATCGAAAACGCGCGCGACCAAGGCTCCTTGCCCTGCCACCAACGGTTGCAGCAGATAGGGAAGGTTTCCGGAGCTCACCGAATCCGCTTCCTGATGGAACGGTGTGAGCAGATCCGCGCCACCGGCCGCGAAGGCACCGTACACGAGCGCGGTGGGCACCAGCGCGCCAACGAGCCAGCGCAGACGTCGAGGCGCGACGATCCACAAGACCGGCCAGAACAGCAATACCAGGAATTTGACGACACACAGCGCCAGCCCTTGCACGAGACCGGAATAGACATTCCTCTCACGCACGAGAAGCACGGTGCTGGCCGCGAGGGCCACGGCGATCCACGCCTGATTGGTTCCCAGTAGCGCTTGAACGAGCACGTGGCCGCTTGTCGCGAAGAGCACGCTGCTAGTTCGCGCGGCCTGCCGGTCGAAGCTCGCAACGGCTGCGGCATGCCAGAGAACGAGCGCCAACGCGTTGAGCAGGATGGCGAACAGCGCGAACGCCTTGGCGCTGCTCCACACGGACAACAACGCCGCCCCTACGTAGGGGAACAACGGCGCGTAGCTCATGGGGAAGTCGCGGAACGGCACTTGCCCGGCCATGGCCGCACGTGCGAGCGGCATGTAGTAGCCGGGCACATCCGAGGTGACATCCTGGCCGCCCAACCCATAGAGCGCGACGAACAGTGCGAGGGTCGGAATGAGCTGCAGGCCGAGCGCGGCCAGGATGAATCGTCGCTCGGACGTCGTCTGAAGCGCGGGCGCGCGTAACGCAGCCGCGCCGAGCAGCGCGTAGCCCACGGCAACGAGCACTTTGAATACGATCGCAGTCATCTTGGCGTCATCTGAGTGTGGTTGAGCGGCGCGCCTTGTTGGCTGTCATGGCGCCGTAAGCTTCTGCTCCTAGACTGGAACAAATAAGAGTCTCCGTCCACGCATCAAACTGGCGGTTGCTCCAGTTGCAGCAGTACGCGATCCCCTCATGCGCCAGTTCCAGCGTGTCTTTTGGTGTGCGCTCATGCTCGCGTTCGCGGCGTGGTGCGTACACGCGTTTCGATCGGACGTGGCTCAGCTGTCTTTCACGCCGATCCTGCGGAGCTGGGACGTTGTGTTGCTTGCCACGCTTTTTTCGCTGCTCAACTACGCGGCCCGTGCCGTTCGCTGGCAGTCATATCTCGCGCGGTTGGGGCATCGCATGAGTCTCGGGTTCGCCACTCTCACGTATACCGCAGGCTTCGCATTCACCCTGTCCCCCGGCAAAGTGGGAGAGATGACACGTGCGCGTTACTACGCGCCGCTGGGAATTCCAGTCGCTGATGTCGCCGCGGCCTTCTTCGTCGAGCGCCTCATGGATCTGCTCGCCATGCTGGTGCTGGCCCTGTTGATCCTGACGATCTCGGATCGCTATTCGATGGCCATATGGGGCGCGGGCGCGCTCATCGCGGCGGCGCTCGTCCTGCTCGCGGCGCTTCCCTGGTCGGCCGTCGCTCAAACGTTGCAGGCTTCGAAACGAGTCCCGCAGATTTTACGTGCCTCTCTCATTGGCGCGGCAGTCACGCTTGCGGCGGCACGCGTGCTGTTGCGACCGGGCACGGTGCTGTTCGGGTTCGCCATCGGGCTGGCCGCGTGGGGTCTCGAAGGACTGGGCTTGGGGCTGCTCGGCTCCTTGTTCCCGCCGGTCCATCTCGACTTCGTTGCGGGATTGGGCATTTACGCGGTCGCGGTGCTGATCGGCGCGCTGTCCTTTCTGCCGGGTGGTCTCGGCAGCACAGAGGCGGTCATGACGGCTCTGCTGGTTACGCAGGGCTTCACGCTTCCGCAGGCGCTGCTCATCACTATCGTGTGCCGAGTGGTTACGTTGTGGTTTGCCGTTGGCGTCGGCTGGGGTGCGATCTTCGCTCTGCGGCGCCAAACACCGGTAGCGGTAGCGCCATGGCAGTAGCTGCTTACGATCTCACGCCTCCGCTGTGTGTCGACCTCGACGGCACACTCATCCGCAGCGACCTGCTGCTGGAGTCGATGCTGGCCCTGATTCGACGCAACCCGCTGTACGTTTTCCTGATTCCGCTGTGGTTGTTTCGCGGCAGGGCGGTCCTCAAGGCGGAGATCGCCGCACGCGCGCCGCTCAATCCGGCGGCGCTCCCCTACAACCTCGAGTTCATTCAGTGGTTGAAAAGCGAGCGGGCCGCGGGTCGCAGCCTGTGGCTCTGCACGGCCGCGAACGAGCGTTTGGCGAATGCCGTCGCGGCGGAACTGGGCATCTTCGATGGCGTGTTGGCGAGCGATTCGCGCACGAACCTTGCGGGCGGATCGAAAGCCGACCGCCTCGTCGAGCAATTCGGGCTCGGAGGCTTCGACTACTGCGGCAACGAGCACCGCGACCTCGCGGTGTGGCGGTTCGCGCGCGGGGCTATCGTCGTTAACAGCTCTCCGGCGCTCGAACGGAAAGTGGCCGAGCGCGTTTCGGTGCTGCGCTCGTTCCCGGCGCGCGTCGCGCGGTTACGGCCCATCCTTCGCGCGATTCGTCCGCATCAGTGGGCGAAGAACGTGCTGGTGCTGGTGCCACTGCTGGCCGCACACCGCGCAAGCGATGTGGCCTCACTGCTATCTGGCGCACTCGCTGTGGTGGCGTTCTGCCTTTGTGCCTCGTCAGTGTATGTGCTCAACGATCTCCTCGACCTGGAGGCCGATCGTGCGCATCCGCGTAAGTCCAGGAGGCCGTTCGCCTCTGGCGACTTGTCCATCGTTACCGGCTTCGTGCTCACGGCGTCTCTGCTCGCAGGCGCAGCACTGCTCGCCCTGTTCCTGCCGCCGAAATTTCAACTCGTGCTGGCGGCCTACTACGCGCTGACGGCCGGCTATTCGCTCGTGTTGAAGGGAATCATGCTGCTCGACGCCGTCACCTTGGCCGGCCTCTACACACTTCGCATCATCGCGGGCGCGGCTGCAGTCACCGTAGCGCTGTCCTTCTGGCTGTTGCTGTTCTCAGTCTTCCTGTTCCTGAGCCTCGCGTTCGTGAAGCGGTACGCGGAGCTCGATGCCCTGCGTCGCCAATTGCGACTCAAGGCGCTGGGCCGTGGCTACACCGTGGAAGATCTGCCGGTGCTGCAGAGCCTGGGCACCGCCTCTGGATACCTGAGCGTTCTGGTGCTCGCCCTCTACATCAACTCACCGGCCATCGAATCTCTTTACCACCGGCCCAAAGCCGTGTGGCTGCTGTGCGTGTTGATGCTCTACTGGATCAGCCGGGTCTGGATGAAGGTGCATCGTGGCGAGATGCATGACGACCCCGTGGTCTTCGCACTACGCGATCGCATCAGCCTCGCGGTGGGCCTGCTCGCCGCAGTCACCGTGGCCATAGCCATCTGAATACGCCGTCGCAATCGGTCTCCTCCTGGGGAAACGTCATTCGGGCCGATCATCAGATCGTCCGCCTGGGCAGCCGTCATGCGGACTTCCCGAGCATCACTCCGACGCCGCGCACCGTGCTGCCGTTCGGCAATGGACGCAGCTACGGAGATAGCTGTCTCAACGTCGGCGGCGCGCTGATCGGCACGCGCACCCTCGACCGCTTCATCGGGTTTGATCGCGACACAGGCGTGCTGGCTTGCGAAGCGGGTGTGTTGCTGTCGGATGTTCTCGACCTGGTCGTGCCGGCAGGCTGGTTTCCGCCGGTGACGCCCGGCACTTCCTTCGTGACGATCGGCGGCGCCATCGCGAACGATGTGCACGGGAAGAATCACCACCGGGCCGGCACGTTCGGCCGTCATGTGCTTCGCTTCGAGCTGCTGCGCTCCGATGGGCAGCGGCTCCTCTGCTCGCCCGGGCAAAATGCCGAGTGGTTCGCCGCAACCGTTGGCGGGCTGGGCCTTACCGGCATCATCACCTGGGCGGAGCTGCAGCTACGTCGCGTCGCTGGGCCGTGGATGGATGTCGAGACCGTGCGCTTCGGAAACTTGAGCGAATTCTTCGCGCTCTGCGCCGAATCGGATCGCGACTTCGAATACACCGTGTCGTGGATCGACTGCCTCGCGCGCGGCAAGAGGCTGGGGCGCGGCATCATGCAACGGGCGAATCATGCGGACGCGCTCGCCAGCGACCCGCAGAGTGCTCGAGCCGCTGCCGGCGCTGATGCTGGCGCGGGCGCTGGCGCTGGCGCCGGCGGCGCGCGCCGCCTGAACATGCCCATCACGCCGCTGCTCTCCTTGGTGAATGCGGCCTCGCTGCGCCTGTTCAACACGATTTACTACCATAGCGCGGGCTCGCAGCGCCGCCGCGAGTCTCGACACTTCCAGCCGTTTTTCTATCCCCTGGACCGCGTCCTCAACTGGAATCGGGTCTACGGTCCGCGGGGTTTCTATCAATATCAGTGTGTCGTCCCCGGTGACAGCGGCCCGCGTGCGGTCGCGCAGTTGCTGGAAGCGATCTCGCGCAGCGGGCTCGGCTCGTTCCTCGCGGTGCTGAAGGTCTGCGGTTCACCTTTGTCGCCCGGCCTGCTGTCCTTTCCGCAGCCGGGCGTCACGCTCGCGCTGGATTTTCCCAATAACGGCCCGCGGCTGGAGCGTCTCTTCCAGGCGCTCGACAACATCGTCGCCGCGGCCGGCGGCCGGCTCTATCCCGCAAAGGACGGCCGCATGCCCGGCCCGTTGTTCCGGGCGGGCTTCCCGCGCTGGCGCGAATTTTCAGGCTATATCGATCCGCACTGCTCATCGAGCTTCTGGCGGCGTGTAACGGAGGGCGCGTGAGAAGAGTGCTGATCGTTGGTGCCACCTCGGCAATTGCGGAGGCTGCGGCGAGGATGCTCGCAACGCGCGGCGACGCGTTGTATCTCGTTGCCCGCAACCTCGAGCGGCTCGAATCCATCGCAACGGATCTAGCCGTGCGCGGTTGCTCGACGCTCGGCTTCGAGCGACTCGATCTCGACGTGCTCGATGCCGCGCATCTCGCGGCTCACGAGGCGATGCTCGATCGCGCGGAAAAACGCCTCGGCGGACTAGACACCGTGCTCATTGCGCACGGTACCCTGAGCGAGCAGACGGCGTGTGAGCAATCTGTTCCTATCACCCTGCGTGAAATGACGACCAACGCGCTGTCGGTGGTCGCGTTGCTCACGCCCATCGCGAATCGGTTCGAGGCGCGGCGCGCGGGAGTCATCGCGGTCATCTCTTCCGTGGCGGGCGAGAGGGGCAGGCAGAGCAACTACGTTTACGGCAGCGCCAAGGCAATGGTCACAGCGTTTCTGTCGGGGCTACGGCAGAGACTGCAGAAATCCGGTGTGGCCGTGATTACCGTGAAGCCGGGTTTCGTCGACACGCCGATGACTGCCAGCTTCAAGAAGGGCCCATTGTGGGCGAGCGCCACACAGGTTGCCGAGGGCATCGTGCGCGCGCTCGAAGAAAAGCCGGCGGCTGTCTATCTGCCGGCGTTCTGGCGACCCATCATGTATGTGATCCGCGCGATTCCCGAAGGTGCGTTCAGCCGCTTGCGACTGTGATCTCGTCAGTCCGGCATGTAGCGGGCGATCTGCGGCTGCAGCGCTGAAGCAAGCCGCGCGATCTTGGCATCGGCCTCGGCTTCGGGCACGCCACGGGGAAGCGGCGCCACGAATCGCACGAGTGCGCCATCTGTACGATGGCGAGTGAGGGCATCCCAGAAGAGATACCACTTCACCATGTATTCGTTGGTAATTCGCCGGCCACGCTGTTGGAACCAGTAATAGACAACCTGCTTCCGCTCGCCCTGCTGGATCACTACGCGATTCGCGGCCAGCGGGCCGCTACCCGCAACGGACGGCAG
The DNA here is from genome assembly GCA_040007735.1 of Gammaproteobacteria bacterium. Lineage (GTDB taxonomy): Bacteria > Pseudomonadota > Gammaproteobacteria > Steroidobacterales > Steroidobacteraceae > JADGHX01. The sequence continues at coordinate 6,666 of JBDTUL010000023.1, forward strand.
GTTGCGTCGCTCGATTCGAGCGATCTCCCAGCCACCCCCCGGGATGCAGTTGCGCGGCGAATGAACCGCGCGGCTCGTGTCTTGCGAGTAGTAGTAGGCCGCGTAGAAATTCACGGGGATGCCCGTGCTTTCGTGATAGTCGGCCATCACGTAGTCATCGAGCTTCAACGCATCGAGGTATATGTTCTCGAGCGTCCCTCGCTGTCCTACCCACGCGCCGACGCGCGTCGGGAAATCGTCGAAGGCGTCGCGCGAAGGGCGAATCTCATGACGCGTCGGCATCGTGAGAATGGCAGTCGCGCCGACCACGACCAAGGCTGCGGCCGCCACGAACGAGCGAGGCAACGGCGCGGACGTGGGGTGAGCGGCCGCTGGCGACGTTGCGTCCTTCCGCGGCGGAGTCGGATAAATGTTCAGCATTTCATGGAGCTTCGCGCCGCGGTTGCCCATTTTCGCGAGCAGCAGCGCCGTCAGCAGCAGCGTGCCCGTGCTCAGCATGAACACGAGCCAGCCTTCGAACTCATGCAGCACGCCCTCGGCCATGCGCGGACCCCAGTGCTCCACGGTGATGCCGATTACGCCGATGCGCACGCTGTTCATCACGATGGCGATGGGCACGCTGGATGCGAAGATCGTAATGCGCTTCCAGAGCGGGCCGCGAAACAGGTACGCGACGATAAAGGCGAGGGTCATGAGCGGATACAGGTACCGCAGCCCGTTGCACGCTTCTGCAACCTGGAGCTGGTAGCTTCCGAGGTCGATGATGTTTCCCTCGAGCAGCACGCTGATGCCCGCCATCCGGATCACCCACACACCGAGCGCGGAAGACAACAGCTGCAGCTTCAGGGACAAAGCATCACTGAAGAACGAAGGCGGGGGGACCATGAACACGAGCATCAGCAACGGCATCCAGAGCCGGCGGAACACCGCTGGACCAGTCAGTGTCAGCACCAATCCATACAGCACGAGCAGGAACCCGTAGTGCACGAGCGTGAACATGGTGGTGAGGTCGCCTACCACTCGCAAGCCGAGACCCAGCGCAATCGGAATGAGTCCGTACCACGAGCCGCTGAAAGGCAGCTCGCGCAATTCGTGCCGTTGCCGCCAAATCAGGAACGCCGACAGCATCGGAATGAAAATTCCGTGGCTGTACTCTGGCTTCAGGTTCCAGATATTGTAGAGATCGCCCAGTGCTGGAGCGAAAGGCGTGATCGCCGCGATCGCCGCGACGGCGAGCAGGACAAAGCCTCGTATCGACAGGCCGGGGCGCAACTGCTGCATGTTTCTTCTGTCGCCAATCTTTGCGTGACCCATCATGGTAGTTCGTCAATACGACGTTTTAGTGACGCGGAAAACCGCGCTGGAGCGCCGCGTTGAACGATAACGCAGTGACGGATTACGGCTGGACGTCCGCTGAAACGCCGGGGTCCTGCGATTACCTCGCGCCGCAAGTCCTGCAGTTGCTGAAGGGCCTCGATGTGCGTCGCGTGCTCGACCTGGGCTCCGGAAACGGCCAGCTCTGCAAACGGCTGGCGCACGCCGGCTATGACACGGTGGGTGTGGAGCTGGATGCGGGTGGCGTGCAGGTCGCGCGCCGCAGTTTTCCCGAACTGCGATTTCACAACTATGGTGTGCAACACGACCCGCACTTGCTGTTGGCGGCCGAATTCGACAAGCCGTTCGACGCGGTGGTGTCTACCGAAGTCATCGAGCACTTGTTCTCGCCGCACTTGCTGCCCGCGTACGCGAACCGCGTCTTGCGCAAAGACGGCCATCTCATCCTCACCACGCCATACCACGGATACCTGAAGAACCTCACGCTGTCGGTCTTCAATCACTGGGATCGGCATCACTCGCCGCTGTGGCACGGCGGTCACATCAAGTTCTGGAGCCGCCAGACCCTCGGCCGACTGCTGGAAGAGAACGGTTTCCGCGTCACGGATTTCCGCGGAGCCGGACGTCTGCCGTACCTGTGGAAAAGCATGATCATCACAGCGCGGAAGGTGTCGTGACGGTCTCGGTGATGATCCTCACGCTCGATGAGGAAACGAACATCGGGGCCTGCCTCGACACGCTGGCATGGTGTGACGACATCGTGGTGTTCGACTCTCTGAGCAAGGATCGCACGCGAGCCATTGCCGAGGAGCGCGGCGCGCGCGTCGTCACACGCCCATTCGACAACTGGTCCGCTCACCAGAACTGGGCCGTCGCGAACATAGAGTTCCGCCACCCGTGGGTGCTCTACCTCGATGCGGACGAGCGTTGTGGTGCCGATTTGCGCGAAGAAGTCCTGCAGCGCGCGCGGGCGGATGCGCCGGAGTCGGCGTTTCGCATGCGTCGCAAGGATTACTTCATGGGTCGCTGGCTCAAGCATGCGCAGCTCTATCCCAGCTGGTTCGTGCGCCTGTTTCGACCCTCGCGAATCCGCTACGAGCGGCTCGTGAATCCGGTGGCCGTCGTCGATGGCGCCGTCGGGCAGATGGCGAGCCACATCGTGCACTACCCGTTCAGCCATGGCGTGTCGCATTGGATCGCGCGCCACAATCGCTATTCGGACATGGAAGCACTGGAGGCGGCGAAGGCGCGCGATGCGTTGCCCACGGCGGCGAGTCTGCGTTCCAGTGACCCGAACGAGCGACGCCGTGCGATGAAAGATATCTTCATGCGCGTGCCGGCGCGCCCACTCGTGAAGTTCCTGTACTACTACGGCTGGAGGCGCGGGTTTCTCGACGGCCGCGCCGGGTTCACTTACTCGACGCTCCAGGCGATCTACGAATACATGATCCGTTGCAAGGAGCTCGAGCTCGATCGGCGACGCCGCGGCTTGCCAGTCTGATGCACGACGCTCCCCTGCAATCCCTCGACGCGCGCACCAATCGGGCGGCACGCAAATACTCGGCGGGCGAGCAGATGCGCCGCGTGCTGTGGATCTTCGGCCGCTGGCTGATGCGCCTCAGCCCGCGTCCGTGCTTCGCCTGGCGTCGCATGGTGCTCAGGCTCTTCGGCGCCCGTGTTGGCGCGCACGTCAATGTGTATCCCTCAACGAACTTCTACATGCCGTGGAATGTAGAGCTCGATGACTGGTCCGCGGTCGGCGAGGACGTGCTGATCTACAGCCTCGGCAAGGTGCGCATCGGCCGAAACGCCACCGTGTCTTACCGCTCTCACGTGTGCGCCGGCACTCATGACCTCAACGACCCAACCCTGCCGCTGCTCAAACCCCCGGTCGTCATCGAAGACGCGGCGTGGATTGGCACGGACGCGTTCATCGGCCCCGGCGTCACGATCGGCCGCGGCGCCGTGGTGGGCGCACGCGCCGTCGTGGTGAAGAACGTGGAGCCGCTGGACATCGTCGCGGGCAATCCGGCCCGCGTGGTCTCACGCCGCAACCTTCACATTCATAAAACTGTCGCACCGCGCGACTAGCCTGACCTTTGGTCTCAATGGGCTGTGGGCCGTGCCGCTCTTCCTCGCATTCATCGTTGCATTGGCGATTACCACAGCGTGCACGCCCCTGCTCCAACACCTTGCCCCGAAGGTCGGACTGACCGATAGCCCCGGCGGGCGCAAGATGCACACCGGCCACGTTCCGCGCGTCGGTGGCATCGCCATGGTTGCGGGCATTCTCGTGCCGACACTTGCGATGGCCAAACTCAATGCGCCGCTCACGGGATTGCTGTGTGGCCTCGTCGTGCTGCTGGTGTTCGGCGTGTGGGACGACCGCACCGACCTCGACTATCGCCTGAAGTTTCTCGGCCAGGTGCTGGCCGTCGCGCTCTGCATGGTCATCGGTGACGTGCGCATCGAGTCGGTGACGCTCGACTTGCGTCACCAGCTGCCTGAACCCCTGTCGTGGGCGCTCACGCTGGTGTTCCTGGTGGGCGTGACCAACGCGATCAATCTTGCCGACGGGCTGGATGGCCTCGCGGGCGGGCTTGCGTTGCTGTGCCTGTGCGCCATCGGCGCCATTGCTGCGATCGGCGGCAACTCGACCGTCACGGCCGTGGCCCTGATCGAGTCCGGCGCCATCCTGGGGTTCCTGCGCTTCAACACGCATCCGGCACGCGTATTCATGGGCGACGGTGGCAGCCAGGTGCTCGGGTTCTCGATTGGCGTGCTCGCTATCATGGCGACGCAAGCGGAGTCCTCACCGCTCAGTGCGTCACTGCCGCTGCTGCTGATGGGGTTGCCGATTCTCGACACGCTCGTCGTGATGGCGAGCCGCATCCGTTCCGGCCGTTCGCCGTTCTCCAGTGATCGCAACCACTTTCACCATCGATTGCTCGGCTTGGGTTTCGCGCATCCCGAAGCCGTCGTGTTGATCTATTGCGTGCAAGTGGCGTTGTTCCTGCTCGCGTACTTCCTGCGCTTCGAATCAGACCTTTGGATCGTCGGCGCCTTCGGCGCATTTACTGCGGTCTTCCTGCTCTCGCTGCGCTGGGCTGCGCATAGCGGCTGGCGCGCGCACACGGGACGCGCGCTTCCCATTGCAAGTTCCGTGCTGAGCCGGCTGCGCGAAGCAAAGCTGCGCGGCGTGCTCATGCAAATCAGTGCGTATGTGATGGGCCTGGGACTCGTCGCGTATGCGGTTGCAGTCATCGTCGCCACGTCTCACATCGGCGGAGACATCGGCGTGCTGTGCGCGGCGCTGCTCGCGATGCTGCTGTTCCTGAGCCGCACGACCGCCGCACAATCGCGCGCGTGGCCGGAGCACCTGGCGGCGTTCATCAGTGTGATCCTGCTGGTGTATCTCGACCAGACGATGCCAGATCGCGACGCGGCCCTGAGCGGACTCACGTGGGTGATCATCGGCGTTACGTTCGGCGCTGCGCTCTTGCACTTCGCGCTGCAGGAATCGCGGCGATTCGAAGTGACTGCTCTCGACGTTCTCATCGCGTTCATCGCGCTCGTCGTGCCGAATCTGCCCGGGTTCGTTTCACTCCCCGAGGATCTTCCTGCGGGCATCGTCAAAGCCGTGGCGCTGCTCTACGTCGTCGAAATGTTCGAAGGCGTCGGCATCCGACGCTCCGTGCCGCGCGCATTCCTTGCCGTAACACTGACATCCATCGCGATTCGGGGGCTCGCCGCGTTCGCCGCGTAGTACCGACGCAGGTGACGTGTCACACCATCGTCACGGCGTCTGCATACAGTTCGCGAACCCGCATCAAACAAACCAACGCGGGGCTACATCGCGACTATTCCCGGGGTATCGTATGCGCTCACGTCTCGTCTTTTCCGGCGCTCGCTTTGCCCGGCAGGTAGTCACTCTCATCGCATGCCTCTTCGCGTTCGAAGTGGCACAGGCGCAAGCCGCACAGTTGAGCGAGCTGCACACGCTTGCCGCGCCTGAGAGCGGCGTGCCGTTCGAGCACGATTTCCAGGTCAGCGCGGCGGGCTCCTACCAGATCGCCGTCAAGGATTTCGGCGCACTGCTGACGCCGGCTGCGCCGCTCGCCTCGCTGAAAGTCGGCATCACGCGCGGCACCGAGCTCATCGGCACGGTCTTCGTGGGCGCCGGAACGTTTCAGTTCACCGCTCCCGCCACCGGCACGTACACCGTCAGGGTCGTGGGTAAGCCGGGAACGGGCGTCGGGTCCGGACCCTTCGGCGTGGTGATCGCAACCGCGCCGGCCAACAGCGTCATCGCGACTTTCTCCGACACGCTGGCGCCGGCCGCGCCGCTGTTGCCTGCCAACCTGCGGGTCCTGGATGACAGCTTCACGGTGGACTCCGCCGGCTCGTACCAGATCGAGCTGACCGACCTGAACCTGCCGCAGAGCCTCGACACACTGACTCTCCTGGTGGCCGAGGAAACGGCGCCCGCGCCGGTCGTGACACTGCCCGATAACTCGAGTGGCGCGCCGCTCTATTCGAAAGCCGTGTCCCTGCAAGCCGGTGTGAAGTACCGCATCTTGGCGGTGGGTCGTGCGAGCGACACAGCGAACGGCGGCTTGTATGACGTTACCGTGCGATCCGCTGCGGCTTCCGCGCCGGCAGTGTTCAATCGAACCCTTGCAGTGGGTCTCGTGAAGTCGCTCGGCACGACCGTGCTCGGCGCCGCCGACTACACGCTCAGCGTCAAAGACCTCGCCGTTCCTGTTGCGCTCGTCGGCCAGGCCGCCGCGCTGGTTCTGAATGGGCACGCGGTGGCGCGGCAGGATTCGGCGGGCGATCGTGTCTTCACTGCGACGGCCGGCCCTCATCAAGTGTTCGCGTTCGCCGCGCCCGCCGCCACACCGAGTGCAGGCAGCTACGCGATTGCCGTGCGTCCGCAGACTGGCGACGCGGTATTCAGCGATGCGGAAGCCATCGCGACGCCGGGCGGCGCCGTGTCCGCGTTCACTTACTCGTATTTCGCTGGGGTCGGTGCGGGCGGCGCGATGCGCGCGCGCCTGACCGACTTCCTGTTCCCCGCGCCTCTTGGCAATCTCAGTATGGCGCTCGTGCAAGATAGCGCGCTGCTGGGCACGCCGCTGACCAGCGCCGGCCAGCTGGACATCACGGCGACGGACAAGCCGCTTTCGATCCTGGTCTTCGCGCAGCACGCGCCTTCCGGCGGCCTGTTCGGTCTCGACATCACTGCGAACGGCGGCACGGGGCCACTGTTCGAGACGACGCAGGGCGTCGGCACCTTGTTCGTGTCTCGCAAGATCAGCGTGCCGAGCGCGGACAATTACGATCTCGCGGTGGCGGACGTGAAATTCCCCGACCCGTTCGCCGCGCTGACGGTCATCGTCACTCGCGGGACGGAGCGCCTGCTGACCGTGCTGGGCCCGGATACGAAGGAGTTCGCGGCTACGCCCGGTAACTACTTCGTCAACTTCATTGCGCAGCCCGGTGGTACGGACCAGTCCGGAACCTACTCGCTCAGCGTTGTTCCTTCCCCCGTGCCCACCGTTTCCCTGACCTCGAACATCGCAACGATCAGCGCCGGCGGCGGTGCGGATCTCACGTGGACCAGCCAGCGAGCGGATAGCTGCACGGCCTCCGGTGGATGGACCGGAACAAAGAACCCGCAAGGCACTGAGCGCAGCGGCCCGATCAACGCGGCCACGACATTCACGCTGACTTGCACTGGCCCCGGCGGCAGCACCGCGCAGTCCGTGCAAGTGGATGTGGAGCGGCCACCGCAGGAGAGCAAGGACAGCGGCGGCGGTGGCGGGCGTGTGGATATTTTGCTGCTGCTCGGGCTCGCCGCCCTGGTTTTCACGAGCTGCGCACGGGACTTACGGTCCTGGAGGACGAACCCCGTCAGATTGCGGCGCGGAGCGCCGGACAGAAAAATAAATTCGCAACTCTCGGCGTAGACAATCGGTGCACAGGTGTCACACGGCCGTCACGCCTCCCGGCTAGTTTCTGCGCATCTATCGGAGACTGAACCCATGACTCGCGTCCTCGTCATTGCGCTCGCTGCGCTCGTGCTGGCTGGATGTGGAGGGGCGAAGAGCCGCTACACGAGTCATATGTCGAAGGGCAAGCAGCTCTTCGAAGAGAACAATCTCGACAAGGCGGGCATCGAGTTCCGCAACGCCCTGCAGATCGATCCGAAAGCAGCGGAAGCGCTGTACTACACCGGACGCGTGACCGAGCGCAAAGGCGAACCGAACCGCGCTCTGGGTCTCTACCAGGCCGCCGTCGACGCGCAGCCCGACTACACCGCCGCTCGCGCAAGCCTGGGGCGAATCTATGTATTCGGGGGCTTGCCGGAGCAGGCGCTCACTGCCGTTGCGCCCGGGCTGGTCAAGCACCCCGACGATGCGGACCTGCTCACCGTGCGCGGCGCGGCGCGCGATCAGCTCAAGAATACCGATGGCGCGGTCGCTGATGCGGAGCGCGCGGTACAGATCGACCCAAAGAATGGCAACGCGGTGGCGTTACTCGCCGCCCTCAAGCGCAAGGCAGGCGACGCGGCGGGCGCCATCGCGCTCGTGAGCGATGCGGTGGGACGAATCGAAAATTCCGCCGAGCTGCGACAGGTGCTGGCGAGTCTCTATCTGCAGGAAAAGCAGCCGGACAAGGCCGAGGAGCAACTCCGCAAAGTCGTGGAACTGCGTCCGACCGAGCTGCGCAATCGTTACCAGCTCGCACTGTTCTATGCACGCAGCCACAAGATCGACGAGGCGCAGCACGTGCTCGAAGACGCAGTGAAATCGCAGCCGAAGAGCGACGAGGCGAAACTGGCGCTGGTCGACTTCGTGCTCGCGCAGCGTTCACCCGAGGAGGGCGAGAAGACCCTGCGCGCCTTCATAGCCAGCAAGCCTGACGACTACGATCTGCGGCTCGGCCTCGGTGGCCTGTTGCAACGAACCGGCAAGCCGAAGGAAGCGCTCGCCGCGTATCAGGAAGTGATCGATCGCAGTGGCACCGGTCCGCAGGGGTTGACGGCACGCAGTCGCATTGCCGCTGTGTATGTAGCCGAGGGGCGTGGCGCGGAGGCTCAGAAGCTCATCGATGAAGTGCTGGCCAAGAACCCGCGCGACAACGATGCGCTGCTTCTGCGTGGCAATCTCTCTTTGGATCGCAAGGATACTGCGGCAGCCATTGTGGACCTGCGTGCGGTGCTGCGCGATCAGCCGGGCGCAATCGGGGTTCGGCGGCTGCTGGCTCGCGCCTATCTGGCGAATGGCGAAGCCGCGCTGGCGGAAGAAGCCCTGCGCGCGGCGATGGATGCGGCACCCGATGCGATGATGGTTCGTGTCGAGCTCGCGCAAGTGCTGTCACAGACGCAACGGGTCGAACAGGCCGCTACGTTACTCGAAGAAGCCGTGCGGTACTCTCCGAACGCGCCGGAGCCCCGCGAAGCGCTGGTGCGTGTGTACCTGGCAAAGGGCGATTTCGCAGCGGCGCGCACTTCCGCGGAAGACTTGCAGACGCTGCGCCCGGATTCTCCTATCGGGTTCTATCTCGCCGGCCTGGCCGAGCGCGGGCAGAATCATCTGGATAACAGCGCGAAAGCGTTGGAGCATGCGTTGCAGCTCCAGCCGGATGCGGCGGACGTTCTGACCGCGCTGGTGAGCGTGCAACTTGCGCAGGGTCATTCCGCGCAGGCTGTGTCACTGGTGCAGGCTGCTGCGGAACGCGAGCCGAAGAACGTGGCGCCTCTCAACCTGCTCGGCGAAGTGTTCGTGGCCACGCACGATTTCAAGCGCGCCGAAGAAGTGTTGAATCGTGCCATTGCGCTCGATCCGCGCTCCTGGGTTTCCTACCGAACCCTGGGACTCGCGCGACTGGGCGCGAAGGACACGGCGGGGGCCATTGCCGCCTACGAAGCGGGCGTGAAGACGGCTCCCGATCAGCCGCAGCTCGCCGCAGATCTGGCGACACTTTACGAACGCAACAACCGGGTCGATTCCGCCATCTCGCTGTACGACTCTCTGCAGAAGCGCAGTCCAAAGGCGGCGTACGCCGCGAACAACCTCGCCATGCTGCTGGTCACGTACCGCAGTAAGGACAAAGCCAGCATGGATCGCGCGCGCGATCTCACCGCGAACTTTGCGACATCGGACAACGGCGCTTTGCTGGACACCAGCGGCTGGGTACGCTTCAAGCGAGGCGAATACGGTGAAGCGCTGCCTGTGCTCGAGCGTGCCGTCGAGCGCGCGCCGGATGCCAAAGTCATCCGCTACCACCTCGCGATGGCCGAGTTGCAAGCGGGGCACCGCGATCGCGCCCGGCAGAATCTCGAAACGGCACTGGCGGGTGGCGCCAGCTTCTCTGGCGCCGATGAGGCGCGCAGTGCCCTCGCGGAGCTCAAGAGCAGCTCCGGCTGAGAACAAGAAGCCGCTGACCTGCGAGCGGATGGACCCGACTCTTTCCGAAGGAATCACATGACTTCTCGTATCCACTGGCCCTACCGGCCGGTTTCTCAGTGGGCGCTTGCTACTGCGCTGGTGCTCGCATGTGTCGGCGCTCAGGCGCAAACCTCGGTGTTCAACGAGGTGCACACGATCGCCGCGAACAACACCGGCGTGCCGTTCGAACATGACTTCACGATTGGCGCGGCGGGCAAGTACGACGTCACGCTGACGGATCTCGGCGCGCCGGCCGCGCCGCTCGCCACCGTGAAACTTGCGATCACGCGCGACGGTCAGGTTGTCGGCGCGCCGCTCGTGGGCCCGGGCACACTGAGGTTCGATGCCACGCCGGGCACCTATCAGGTTCGCGTGATTGGTGTGGCAGGGAGCGACCCGAACTCGGGGGACTTCGGAGTTCGGATCAATGCGGTACCGTCGGGCAACCTGGTTGCCGGCGCGGAGTTCTCGGGTTCGCTGGCGCTGCCGCCGCTTGCGCAGCCGGACAACCGGCGCGTTCTCAACGCCCGATTCACCGTCACGAATGCCGGCGACTACCGAGTGACTGTCGAGGACCTGGCCCTGCCGGAGAGCCTCGAAGTCCTCAAACTTGCGTTGATTGCCGAGCCGCCGAACGATGTGGCCCAGATCGTCACCGCATTGCCTGCCAACCCTGCGGACCCGCGGCCGTACTCCGCGACCGTTCATCTGGTGCCGAATGTCAGCTATCGCGTGTTTGCAGTGGGGCAGGCGCCCACTACCGCGGGCGCCGGTCTTTACAGCGTTGTCGTCCGCCTCCTTTCAGGTGGGGCACCTGTATTCGGCAGCGCGCTGCCTGTCGGTTCGGCCATCGAGCTGGGGTCGGTGCCGCTGATTGCCGGCAACTACACACTGAAGCTCGCGGACCTGAATACGCCCGTGGCACTCGTGCGGCGAAACGCGCTCGTCGTGCGTGAAGGAGCGCTCGTAGCTCGCGTAGACAGCACGCCTGCCGACGCGACGTTCGTCGCGACCGAAGGTACGCATCAGATATTTTCGTTTGCTGCACCGACGGCCGCGCCTCCCAACGCAGGCAGCTACGTGGTCAGCGTGCGCTCGCAGTCGGGTTCGGAAGCATTCACCGCCGCGCAGGCCGTGACTACTCCGGGAAGCGGTACGTTCGGATATGCGTTCAATACGTCGCTTGCGACTGCCGGAACGTATCGCGCGCGCCTGACCGACTTCAATTTTCCCGCTGCCCTGAGCTCGGTGAGCTTCGTCCCTGTCCAGGGAGGCGTGCCGCTTTCACCGCCGATGACTATCGCCGGGAATCTGGACGTCACCGGGACCGCTGGAGCGCTTTCGGTGGTGGTGTTCGCAAAACCGTCCGCGGACGGCGGGCTGTTCGGGCTGGACGTTACACCGAGCGCCGGCGGAAGCGCGGTGTTCGATATCACCCAGGGAGTGGGTACGCTCTTCAGCGCTCGCAAGGTGCCCATCGCATCGGCAGGCAACTACACGGTTCACGTTGAAGACGTCGGCTTTCCCGCGCGCTTCGGTCAGTTCGCGGTGGTAGTGACGCGGGGCGCGACGAACGTGGTCTCGATCCTGGGTGGCGGCAATTTCAGCCTGGCCGCGACCCCGGGTGACTACTTCATCAATTTCACCGCCCAGCCCGCATCTCCCGACAATGCGGGGACGTATTTCATCGACGTGGCGCCGACACCGCCTCCTGCAGCGCCGACCGTCACACTGGCCGCGGATGTCACTCAGGTGCGCGCGGGCGGCACCGTGCGGCTCACGTGGTCCAGCAAGAACGCATCGGCCTGCACGGCCTCCGACGGCTGGTCGGGCGCACGCAATCTGAGCGACACTGAGACGAGCGCACCGCTCAGGACATCGACGAAGTTCACGTTGAGTTGCTCGGGTGCCGGCGGCTCGGCGTCGCAATCCGTCGATGTTGCAGTCGACGGCGGTGATAAGGGCGGCGGCGGTGGCGCAATCGATGTGTACGCGCTGATGGTGCTCGCGTCGCTGTTGGCGATATCTCACTTCATGAAAACCAGACGAGAAAGGCAATGAACCTGATCAAGCGTGCGGCGACTGCTTCCCTTCTGGCGTTGACGTTCTCTGTGGCCGGCGCGGCTGCGCAGAACGACGCTCCGCCCAAGACCGTGGAGCAGATCAAAAGCACGCTGCAGGCCCGCTATCCGAAATTGCAGGTCGAGCAGGTTCATAAGGGGCCAGTGCCGGGTCTCTACGAAGTGATGACGAACGCCGAGATTATCTACACCAACGAGACTGCGGAGCTCGTGTTCGCCGGCCGTGTCGTCAATACGAAAACACAGGAAGACGTCACCGCGAAACGTTGGAACGAGCTGAACGCGGTTGACTTCGCGAGCCTGCCGTTCGATCTCGCCATCAAGACTGTGCGCGGCGATGGCAGCCGCAAGATCGCCGTGTTCTCGGACCCGTTGTGCCCCTATTGCCGCGAGCTCGAGCAGCAGATGGAAGGCATCACGAACGTGACGATCTACACGTTCCTCTATCCGCTCGAGACCGGTCATCCCGGTGCCGGCAAGAAAGCGAACAGCCTCTGGTGCTCGAGCGACCGCGCGGCCGCCTGGTCGAGCTGGATGCTGCAGCAAACGGAGCCGAAGGAGGCCACCTGTGAAGGCAGCCCGGTGAGCGCGCTCGCAGCGCTCGGCGACAAACTGCACATCAACTCGACGCCGACCGTGTTCCTCGCGAACGGTCAGCGTTCGTCGGGTGCCGTGCCTCGCGCCGATCTCGAGAAGTTGCTCACGGCGAGACGATAGTTTCGCGCGGGCGGGGAAGACGAAATTGCCCTTGGCCTCGCGCGAGACCTGGGGGAAGTTACGAGCGGCGGGATCGGGCCATCTCGTCGAGGCGAGCATCTACCGCCGCATCGCTCGCGCGCCGAGTTTCTCGCTGCTTGTCGGTGAGCCGTGCGCCGGCCTCATTCCGCTTTCCGGAACGGTACAGGTCAAACCAGCGCTCGGCATCCTTCTGGGGCGCCTTCAGAACGTCAAACCCCTTGATCTTGCTCATTTTTCCTCCTGTAGCGTGATTATGTTCACGAAGCTCACAACGGCATCGAACGCTACCGGCGCAGCGTCGCGCAGATCCATGAAGTGGTCGAGCCGGCCGCTCGACAATGTAACAGCTCCACTTGGTTTTCTGCTTGCGCTGTAGAACGGTTTGGCCATTACCGAGACGTAATTCTGGGCGTCCTCTTCCTCGGTAGTGGGGTTACGGACCCAAGCCGCGGTGTGGCGAATATCGCCGCTGATCATGAACTGATCCTCCTGAACGGCCAGCCCTACGTGACTTTCCCCCAAGGCCCACACTCGTCCTTGGGGTCGCACAGCTGGATGAGCGGATCGTGCGATCGGGTGGAGCCTTCCCCGGCGCAATTCATGAACCACCAGCGTGTAGCGATCAGCTTCGCCAAAGCCGAAAAGATTGATTCGAAACGATGCGACGAGATCCAGGAGGCCTTGAACTGCGTCTCGCTTCCCGATGCGTCTGGCGCGCAGTCCTGCTGCCAGTACCGACACGTGATTTCCGACATCTTTGAGCTGCGCCAGGGTTCCATTGGCCACCTGAGCCATTTGGCGCGCTTCCTCCCGGCGCCTGTCGGCGGCTGCAGCCTGCACTGCCAGGTTCTGGTGTACGTAGTCGATTGCTTCCATCGCCGTGCCATTCCAATCCAACTTCCAGTTGTCCTGGCGTCCCTTTCTTAGCGTGTCGACAAATCGCTGAAGGGCGGCACCGTGATGGTAGCCCGTGAGCTGTTTCTTGAGTCTCTTCTCGAGAATCCCATCCAGCGCATTCTCACTCAGAGTCGGGTTTCCCTTGCGTATCGCCAACCGTTCCGGTGCTATGACGAATCGACATAGATCGTTGGTCTTCTTGTTGACGAGGATGATCGGTGAGAGCCCCGAGGCGCATGCTTCCTCCCACTCTCGCCAGGTAATCGATTTCCCCTGTTTCTGGTATTCACCACCGAATCGCGTACCGACCAGCAATACGAACGCGTGGCAGCGCCTGACCATCGCAAGGCACGCATCGTGGGAGGTCACTCCGGGCTCGACTGGGAATCCTGGATCTTCGCTGCACCTCACCAGGCGCCCCGGCCCTTCCAGTGCTTTCGCGAGTTTCCTTCTGACGCTCTTCAGATCCTCGACGGTCGAGCTGATGAAGATTTGGAATTCTGTCGACACGCGTGCGCTCCGGAGCAATTTCGTTGTCGTGACGTTGCTGACGGAACTGGCCTTCCGCGGGCGGTTGTTGGTGCTGCAACTGCTTCCCAAATCGAAGTGCCGAGCTGCTCGTGCACGTTACGACTCTATCTCCGCGGAGTGCGAAACGTCTGGCTCCGAAATTAGTGATTTGGCGGTCCGCCTTGCGTTGAAATCATTTTGTCTTACATTTTGCAGACAAAAGTTCACGCTGTTTCTGCTACGAGCTTCAACAATTCGTCAATTCACTGTAACCCCGCATCTCTACCGTGACACCCGTCGCTTGACGGCAGCGACGGCGTGAATGCGGCAACAGCACCCCTTTGTGTGAGGGGTTCGTCGTAACCGCCGGCGCGTTACTGAATGGACCCCCACAAATTTCGGGAGAATTGATATGAGGTTAGTGCTGAAGATTGCGGCCGCCGGTTGCGCGCTCGCGGCGTCTGCCGCGTTCGCCAACACGGTGTCGCCGAACACAGGGAACGGTGAGCTCGTGCTGTACGCGCGTGACACCACCACCAACAACACGTATGCGCGTGGCTTGCAGATTTCGATGAACGACGTGATGACGACTTCGGCGATCGTGGGCGACCCCCAGTACACGTTCGGCACGGAGCACATCAACTACTCGCTGCCGACCATCACGGCGGATGCGAACCTGACCAGCTTCCTGCAGAGCGCGAGTTCAGCGGGCCACACGGTAGTGTGGGGAATCATGGGCGGCGACACAGCGCTCAAGAGCGGAGCACTCGGTGACCGTCGCTTCGTCACGACGTCGCTGTCGGATCTGCAGACGGCTCTGCCGCCTAACACCGGCGCGCTGCGCACGATCTACGAGAACCTGGACGGCCTGCAGGGCGACACGATCGGCAACACCGCCTCCAGCGGTGATGGCGCTTCGATCCTCCTGACGGCTTCTGGCTGGGGCGCGCCCGGACAGGATGTCAGCGGCCCGAACTGGTTCGGCGCTGGCCCGAGTGCGGAGTCGACCCTCAACACCGAGACCGGCTTCTACGTCCTCGCCTCTGCCGGCGCGGGCGCGAGCACCCGCGCGCGTGTCTATCAGGCCGTCAACATCAAGTTGACCTCTGCCGGCACGTTGAGCTTCGTTCCGTCCGTGCCGCTGCCTGCGGCCGTGTGGCTGTTCGGAAGCGGCCTCGTGGGCCTCGTAGGCATTGGTCGCCGTCGCAAGGAACTCGCGCCGGTCGCTGCCTGATCAGGAGCCACTGAGGCTCATCGGGGCCGGCACTGCGGAACCTAAGCGATTCAACCCATCGCTGCGGCGCCGGCCCTGTTACTCGATTTCAAACATCGGAGACTTTCAAATGTCCATGCGAAACCTTTCAATCGCAGGAGCCGTCGTCGCGGCCTTCTGCGGCGGTACTGCCTTCGCCGCCGTCCCGTACGGCCCCTTCAACACCAGCCTCACTATTTCCGGCTCGTCGGCGTTCCGCGATTCGGCCACGAACCTCGTGAAGACCCGCATCTGCGGCACGGCTGCCAACACGTACGAGTTCCGTGCAACCGGCACGCCGACGCCCGACCTGCGTGCGTTCGTTTGCCACACGCCCGCCACGAACACGCCCCTGCCGAACCAGGACGTGGTGGTGTACTACCGCTCCGAGCTCGGCTCGATCACGGGCGTCGCCCCCATCCAGAACAACAAGAACATCAAGCGTCTGGCGGTTGCCGCCGCCTCGTGCGGTGCCACACCGACGATCGGTGCCGTGACCAACTGCACCGTGACCAACTGGGACACGAACACGGACGGCCCGACCGCGACCGGCGTCGAAGCCGCTCCCGTCGAACTCGGCGTGTCGGACCTCGAACCGGGTATCTTCACCGGCTCGGGCTCGAACGGTAACTATCCCTCGAATGCTCAGCAGATCGCGTTCCTCGGCGCCGATCCCAAGGGCAGCACCACCAACTTCGCGAGCATCAACCCGCTGGCCTACCAGACGTTCCGGTTCGTCGTGAACAGCGGACTCGGCGCGAATGCCGCGAACCTCAGCAAGCAGTCGCTGACCTCGATCTTCAACGGCATCTACGGTAACTGGAACCAGGTGCCGAAGGCCGATGGCTCGGGCTTCGTGTCGGCCGGCAGCGTGCCGATCCGGATCTGCCAGCGCGATCAGGGCTCCGGAACGCGTGCTTCGCACGGCATCTTCCTGGGCTTCAGCAAGGTGTGCGGTAGCGCGTCCTATGCGCTTGGCTCGACGTTCCACGCGACACAGTGCAATGCCACGACTGGCGAGTGCTCGAGCACGGGCCAGGAACTGGCCTGCGTGTCTGGTAACGCCGGCGCCATCGGCTACACGGTCAACCAGGGCTTCAACGCTCCGGCCGGCACGTCGTACGTGGCGATCGATGGAACCTCTCCCGGAACCTCAGTGGCTGCGCCGAACGATCTTGCTGCTGCCGGCAGCTATGCGTACTACTACGCCGCGTCGTTCAACTACAGCAACGCCCTGAACGGCAATGCTGCCAAGAAGTCGATTGCCGACACGATCCTCGCCGATCTGCAGGACTCCACGCAGCTTCCGGTGAGCAGTGCTTCCCTGATGGCTCTGCCGGACTTCAATGCGGCAGTGGTTCCGGTCAGCGGCACGCAGCCTGTTGCTCTCGGCAGCAAGGCGAACAGCTGCTTCGAAGCGCAGAACTTCAACTAACAGTCACATTGCGCAAGTAAAAGAAGAACGACGATTAAACTGCTGGGGCTGGGCTCGCAAGA
>JBDTUL010000024.1:0-23425 GCA_040007735.1 Gammaproteobacteria bacterium
GTGCGATAGAAAAGCGTGTCACGCCGCGCGGCGATTGGCTGTTCGTCGAGGCTGCGCCGCAGGTCTTCGGCAAGCGCTTCGACGGTGGGATAACGCCGCTCCGGCTCGCGCTTGAGCGCCTTGAGAACAACGGTGTCCAGGTCGCCTCGAAGTTTGCGTGGTGATATGCCCGCTACTCCGCCAGTAGCGCCCGCAACCTTGCTCGGCGCGAGCGGTTCGCCATGCGCACGCGCTTGGCGTGCTTCTTCTGCGCTCGCCGCGTCGCCGTTGACGCGACGGCCCGTCATGAGCTCATAGAGCAGACAACCGATTCCGTGAATGTCGGTGGCCGTGCTGACCGGCTCGCCCAGCAACTGCTCGGGCGAGGCATATCCGGCGGTGAGCGGGCGCTGCGCCTGGGTGCGAGTGTGAATGGACAGCGTGTTCGCAGTCTCACCGAGCAGCCTCGCAATTCCGAAATCGAGGAGCTTCGCCTCGCCCGCCTCGTTCACGAGGACATTCGATGGCTTGATGTCCAGATGAACGACGAGTTGCCGGTGGGCGAACTGTAAAGCCGCGCAGATCTGCAAGACGCATTCGATGCGCGCGCGCAGTCCGAGAGAATGAGTCGTGCAGTAGTGCGCCAGTGGCGCGCCTTCCACGTACTCCATGACGAAGTAGGGTCGGCCGTCGTTTGACAGGCCGCCGTCGAGTAGCCGCGCAATATTAGGATGCGATAGCCTGGCGAGGATTTGTCTCTCACGCAGAAATCGCGCGAGGACCGCCTCGCTGTCCATGCCGCGCTTGACGAGCTTGAGGGCGACGCGTTGCTCGAACTGCCCGTCGATGCGTTCCGCCAGCATGACCACGCCCATGCCGCCGCGACCCAGTTCGCGCAGTATTCGCCAGCTGCCAATGTTCGCACCTACGGGCGGCGCTTCGCTGTCGCGCGCCCCATCTGCAGCCACTGCAATGCGCAGCTGTGGAAGGTGCTCGTCGAATGTGTTGCCGGCGGCGTCCGCCTCGAGCAGCGAGCTCACTTCACGGCGCAATTCATCGTCGTTGCCACAGCACTGGTCCAACAGTGCGGGGCGCTCGCCAACGGGTACGTCGCAGAGTTGATCGAAAGCGCCGCTGATGCGACGCCAGCGCTGCGCATCCACGTTCAGGATTCCGACGCTACATTGATCAAGCCGAGACGCTGCACGAGAAAGGCGCGCGCGCGCCGCCAGTCGCGATATGCCGTGCGCACGGTGAGCCCCTGAAGTTTGGCGATCTCTTCGATGCGCATGCCACCGAAGACATGCAGCTCGACCACCTGACCGGCACGCGCATCGAGTGTCGTCAGCTCGGTGAGGCTCTGGTCGAGCGAAAGCATGTCCGCCATGTCGCCGGAAGAGCCGCCGTGGTTCTCATTGGGTTCGGTGAACACGATGCCGCCCCCGCGCTTGAGGCACACGCGACTGCGCGCGTGGTCTATCAAGACCTGGCGCATCGCGCGGGCGGTGAGCGCGAGAAAGTGCGCGCGATCGATTTCCTGCGCCTGTGAGCGAGGTGAGAGTTTGAGATAGACCTCATGCACCAGCGCCGTTGTATTCAGGGTTGGCGACTGCCCCACGCGGCGACGTTGCTGGTGGGCAATCCGGCGCAATTCGTCGTAAGCCATCGCGAAAAGGCGTTCCGAAACGTGCGCGGACTCAGGCGCATCCGCCGGCATACGCATCACCATGGCGGTTGCGCTCGCATTCTTTATGACTGTGGCCCCATTTCGGACGCACGGCAAGTTGTTTTGCGTACGAGGTCAGCACCCAGGTGCCGCAAAAAAAGAGCGCGCTGCCGGTGTCAGTAACCACGACCCGATTACGTGTTTCCTGGCAGAGACATCTATTTCTGGCGAAACGGCCTTTGACCCATTTGAGCGGCGAACCCCTATGAAAACCCTTTCGTTCTGCTTGAGTCTGATGATGGCCTGCCTGATGGCCTGCGGTAAGGCGCCAACGGCGAGCGAACATGCTCACCCACATGACCGGGGCCGCGGTGTCCTGACGGGCGCGGAGGTTGGCGCAATCCTCGGCAGCCCGGTGACTTCGGTGGAAGGCGCGGCGACTGACATGGAATACAGGACCGGCACGCTCTCTCTGGAGACCACGATCGGAATCGAGTTGGAACACGACTCAGCGCAGGCAATGGCTGGGGCGCGCAAAGCAACGGCGATGCTGGGAGGTACCCCGGATGAGGTTGCCAATCTGGGAGACGAAGCCTTTTTTGGAGCGATGTCCGTGCTCTATGTCCGCAAGGGCGGCAACGTCATCACGATCTCGCCGCCCAACTTTCAGCAGATCGCCGCGATGGCCGCCTACGGCAAGGTGACGGATGCAAAGATGGGCTCGGCCGAACAGGCCAAGGCAATGCAGGACTTCGTAAAAACGGAGAAGGCAGACCCGCTTCAAGCGGGCTTGAAAGGCGGCGATGCCATGCAGGGCGCGCTTGCAACCATTAGCGCCACGAGCAGAAAGCAAGGCACGCCGGATGAAGCTCGAGGCCGGGCCGTCGCCGTGGCGCTGGCTGCAAAAGTGCTGTCGAAGCTGTGATGCCGCGTCTCGCATCGCGCGGGTTGGCGTTCGCGCTGCTCTTCGGCACGGCTGCGGCAGTCGCGGCCACGACGGCGCCGCGCATTCCAGTCATTCAAGGCTTGACCCTGGTGAGAGCCGCCAGCGAGCGGCAAGGCGACTATGAGTCAACGCTGATCGTTGATGACCTGGACGCGGATGGCGTCATTCATCTGAGCGCCTCCGCCGAGCTGCCGGATCCGGCGGGAGGAAAGGCAGCGCCCGTAGCGTTCAGCCGTGTCGTAGGCGCCGACGACCGCGACCACGCGCTTGCCGGGCGCGCCCGCAACCGGCGGGTCGAGTTGACGCGACAGTAACGCTGCATTCTCAACTACACATTATCGAGAAGAGCACTCATGAAATATTCCTTGCTGCAGCTGGCGATCCTGCTGACGGCCGTCACGGCGAGCTTCAACTGCTCCGCCGAAGACCTGACGGTGGTCTCGAACGTGGTCTCGAACGGCCATCCGGACGGCACCGAAACAAGCTATCTCACGGAAGATCACATCCGGCGTTCAGAGCCGAAAGGCACCGACATGATCATCGATCTGAAAACCGGCACGATCACCAGCATCGATGTGAAGAAGAAGACCTACTTCGTCACGACTCGCAAAGACATGGAGTTGATGCAGGCGAAGATGAACGAGCGCATGAGCGACCCCAGGATGAAGCAGATGATGGCCGCGATGCAGGGCATGAGCTCATCCATGGCCGCCTCCGCCGAAGTGAAGAAGACGGGCGTCTCCCGCAAAGTGGCTGGCTATTCCTGTGAGGAGTGGCTCATCAACATGGGAGGCATGATGACCATGACCGAATGCGTCACCAGCGACTTCAAATATCCGGTTCAGACCCTGGCGGCGCTCGCCGACTTCAATGAATCCATGCGCAAGTCGATGGGCGGCGGCTTCGGCGCCAACGCGAAGGCCGGGACGGATCTGGCCGAAAAGATGAAGCGCATAAAAGGCTTCCCGGTGGCTACGACAACTACCGTGGATGCCGGCGTGATGAAGACCACCACATCGTCCGAAGTCATACAAGTGAGTCACGCCTCCATACCTGCATCTACATGGGAAGTGCCGGCGGCATTTACTCAGGTTGAGAGCCCGATGATGAAGTCCCTGCAAGAACGCGGGCGCTAGCGCATGCGCTCGCTCGATGTGGTTTCGCCGGTCATTACGTTGTCGGTGCTGGCATGCGTGGCGATACTCTCTGGATGCAAGCCTACGGCGCAGCAGGCGCAAGGGACCGCGGCTACGGAGCAATCGGCAGGGCAACAAACGCCTGCTTTGAGCGAGGCGGAGACCCGGTTTGGAGTCTCTCCAAAACTGGATAAGCGGGTAACGTATCAGCCCGATGTCATCGTCATGGAACATGGCGCCGAGGCGATACGTTCGCTGAGCGCGGACGGATTCACGTGGGTGATCGACGCAAATGCCCCGGGTGCCGCTGAAATCCAGCCCGACAAGATTATGTTCGCCACGGGACGAGTGGTGGGACGTGTGCTCAAGGTGGCGCGCAGAGGCAATGACCTCGATGTAACGCTCGGTCCCGTAGAACTGACCGATGTCATCGAGGAGGCGCACATCGATTACACCGGAGCCATCGATCCCGCCACGATGATTGTGTATGCGGGCCCGCCCGGTTATCCGGGTTCCTTTATCGATCTGGATGCGCCCGATCCGAGCGCGGCGGATACCGCCGGATTTCCGTGCGGCTCGCCGCCTTTCGCTGTGATGAAAGTAGCGTACGTCGAACCCACGGCAAGCCACCGGGGAGGGGGCGGTTGCGATCCAGGCTCAGAATACGGCGCCGGAAAGTTTCGGTTCGTCGGCACGGCGCCGAGCGCGGGCATCGCTGCGGACGTCGCCGCAATGCTGCTGAATGGTTTTCAGATCGTGCCGATGTGAGCAAGGGAATAGGCGCGACTATCAACTATCCCCTCACCCACGGAATGAAATTCATGGCTCACGCGATTCTCAGGCTCGAGAGCCCCAGGTTCACTTTCCACTTGGATATCACCCACGGCCGATTGAATACTGCGTCTGTTGAGTTGAGTCATCCGAGCCTGACCCCTGCGCACTCTCGAACACTAAGCTTGTCTGCCGGCTTGCGGCAAGGAGGGGACGCCGACAAAGGTATACCCCGGAGCGAACGACCGCTCCGGGTCAGTTGAGGGTTCGTGGCCTTCATTCGATCGCATGTCCGCGCGGCGTAGTGGCGGGCTCCGGCCCACCAATCGCTAGAGAGTATCGCGGGCGAGGATCTTGCGGACCGCCGCGGTGAGAAGCGTCGCCTGGCCCTCGACACGGTTCGAAGACCGCCACGCCACGAACTGATCGGGCCGCACGAGCACGGCGCCGTCGTCCTCGACATCGCGAATGCGAGCCCAGTCGCCGAACGGCTCCTCATAGTCGCAATCCGGCTCGATGGTGAGCACGGTGAGCGGGACGCCGAGCGCGGCAGTGGCGGCATCGGCTGCCTTACGCCAACCCTCGCCACCGATGCCAGTGAGCAATGTGAAGCGGCCGTGACCAACCAGGTCGAGACTCGAGTAATTCCGCCGCTGCTTCACCAGCCAGACATGCGGCACGCGGACGCCGGGCATGCACACTGCCTGATAAACGAGCTCCGCATCTTCGGTGAACGAGTGACTGTCGCCTTCCGCGAAGATCACGGCGTCGGAGTCGTAGCGCTGGTTCATCTCCACGCCATGCGTGTCGAATTCATACACTTTGAAGGCGATGGCTTCGCGCAGCTTGCCGCGGCGCTCGCGGGCATCCGCGGTGTCCTGCTTGCGGGCGTTCATGTTGGCGTTCATCACTGCAGGGTCGGCTGAATCCAGCAGGCCCAAGGCGCAGCACTTCCATCGTGCGCTGGTTGGTGATGTGGGCACGCGGCGTGTCCGCCAGCCACCGATATTTCGTGACCAGGACGTTCTCGACCCCGTAGGTGGAGAGCAGCGCCGCGACGCTCGAACCTGCCGGACCGCTACCCACCACCAGTACGTCGGTTTCGATCATGCTTGGTTATCCGCCAGTTTGTGTACCGAATATGCGTCATCCGCTGGGGGCCGGCAAGATTTTGCATACTGCGCGCCGTTCGTCGAACCAGTCTGATGGCATCCCTTCCGGTGGCTTCGTCGCGGCCCGGACGCGCTCGACACCGACCGCGCCGATCAGGAGATCGCCGACGCTGAAGTCCGCCAGAATGACGGCGATCACTGATCCAGCAGCGGTGCCGAGCGCGGCGCGTTCACCTGTGGAATAAGCGACGTTCGGACCGCCTGAAAATTCCGCTCATCAACGCGGAACGCCTGACCCTATCGATCCTCCCGGACGAATAAGGTCGGCGCTATTCCATCACGGACTGATCGAGCAGATCCCATCCGTTAAGCATAAGCCACTCCTCTCAGTGATCTCGGGCTGCGGCGGACTTTCCTGCCGCCACTGACGCAATCAGCCTGTCGCTCCACGCGCGCAACTTCGCAGGATCGAAAGTCTCTTTTTCCATCAGGTCAATCGTTTGGTTGATCATCGTCATCTCGCCGCCGGCCAGAATGTCCGGCTCACTGTACGAAGAGGGGTAGGCCTTGTGGGCCTGAACGTGTCCACGCAGCACTTCAACCTGTTCGCCGGTTTCCCTTGAGTAGGCGGTAATGCGAAACGCCGAGCCGCCGGTGACCGTGAGCACCAACAACCGCGTGCGTACGATCAGAGGTGCAGGAGACGCCGGTACGCGGAAGAACGCATCACCATCGACGGTGATCTCTCTGGGGGACGGGTAGGAGCTCGCCGGCGCGATCCTAGTGTCGCCGAGAAAAAACACCTCCGTTCCATCCGGCAGCCGCAATGCCTGTGGGGCCGACGTCGCGCGCACCCTGAGAGTGGCAATGACGACCGCGACGACCGCCAGCACTATGACCGCAAGCACCGCCAGCGGCAAAATTCGATTCCGGCGTGTATCCGCAATTCCGATCATGGCGAAGATTCACCTTCCGGGACCCGCCTCGTCAACCGATGTGGCGCAGCGACCAAGGCCTCGGCTTCCTGGATGCAGACCGGATCCACTGGTCGGCGTCGGCGTGGCGTGGCGTGGCGTGGCGTTGAACTCTCAGGCAGAAGTCTGAGAGCAGTGCTCGAGAACTCCTGGACCCAGCACGCCGAACTCGATTGTCGGGTTTGGATTTCCCACCCCCCCGCCATCAGCCCGTGATAATCCCGAGCAAGTGCCTCCCATACTTCCCAGCATGCGTCCCGCTAACCGCCACAATTGCATAAACAAAAACCAACCCAGCGATCGCAAGCGCGCCCAACGCCGGCCATTTCATCGCACGCGGTAGCGCGACCCGCTTGTGCTTGTTGCGGATGAAGTATTCCGCGACGAGCAGGTTCGGAACGAAAAACAGGTACAGGATCGCATAGTCGAACAGGTTGGGAGCGCTGTACGAGCCCATGCCGACACCGCCTGTCAGGTCCTCCCACGCCCGATATTCGAGATCGAAAACCCATGAACCGAGCACCATCGCGAACAGGCGGATGGCCCACGCCCGGTGCAGGTCGAACCGTTTGGCGCGCGCGTGGACATAGGCCATCGCCGAACTCAGCATCATCACGCCGCCCCAGATGGCAAACGCGGTGTGCGCCGCCTCCCCGGTATGGTGCGCCAGAATGAACGACAGGCCACCGATACCCGCCAGGAAACCGGCCGTCACGTAGACCCGGCCTGTCCAGCGGTGCACGGCGCGATGGCGGACGCGGATCCGGGACGACAAGAGAATCGGCCAGGCCAGCACCAGCACGAACCCCATGACGAAGTGCATGCCGATGCCGAGATTGGCGATCCAGTCGGCGGATGTCCGCATGGGTAGGCCCGAGACCAGATCGTGCCACTGGTCGAAATTCTTGAAGGTGGCGCCGGTCCCCCGAAGGACGATGTAGGTGCCGAAAATCCCCAGGCCCACCAGGGCTGCGAAGTAGAAGTAATGGCCGATCCAGCGGAAAAGCCGGTCGTCCGTCGGCAACCGATGTGACGCGGCTTCGCCCGTGGCCTCCCCGGTGGTTCGTTCCGCCTGTCCGGGCTTCGTCGGCTTCGCCTTGCTGCCGTCGCCAAAGCTGAAAGTGGTGTTCACGGCGTTCCTCTTAAGGGGGTGGCGCCGGATCGTTCCCGGCGCGACCAGCTTCCGGCCGCGGCGCCTGCGGGTCTTAAGGAAAGCCGCAGGCAATTCGCAGGTTGGTGAGGAAAAGCTCAGGGAAGGTTTGGCCGGCTGCGGCCGCCATGTACATATACTGGTGCAGGCGGGGTTTACCCGCGGGAACCGCATGTCGCAGCCTGTACCGGACAGCCTTGCCTTTGACGACGTGGTCATCGACTTCGCGGGCCGGCGGCTGTTGCGCGGCGGTGACGAGCAGGCGCTGGAACCCAAGGCCTTCGCCGTGCTCGCGCTGCTGGTCGCTTCGCCCGGTCGGGTTTTCACTCGCGACGAAATCCTGGACGCGGTGTGGGGCCACCGGCACGTCACTCAGAGCGTGTTGAACCGGATCATGAGCCTGCTGCGCCAGGCACTGGGCGAGGATGCGCAGCATCCGCGTCGGCTTCACACCGTGCACGGAATTGGCTACCGCTTCGACCGCCCCGCGCCCGCGCCGAAATCGGACTCGGCGGCGACGGCGGCGGCAGCGACGGCAGCGGCAGCGGCAGCGGCAGCGACGGCAGCGGCAGCGGATGCGCCCACGCCCACGTCCTCCAATCCGCGATCGACAACCTTCGTTGTCGCCGCGCCGGAACCCGTGCGGAATCGCTGGCCTTGGCTCGCCATCGCGGCGGCGGTAGCACTGCTGGCCTTCGCCGGCATCGCATGGCTCCACAAGGAAAAGGGCGCGGCGACGCCAGCAGCATCGGCATGGCCGGATACATCCGCACCCCCGACACGACCTTCGCTGGCCGTGCTGCCATTCACCGACCTCTCTCAGTCGCACGACCAGGAATACCTGGCCGACGGCCTTGCCGAGGAAATCCTCAACCAGTTGGCGCAGGTGCCTGCGCTGCGGCTAGTGGGGCGCTCTTCCAGTTTCTCGTTCAAGGGCAAGGACGCAGACCTGCGCACCATCGGCCAGAAGTTAGGCGTCGCCCACCTTCTGGAAGGCAGTGTGCGCAAGGCTGGCGACCAACTGCGCATTACAGCGCAGCTGATCCGCGCCGATGACGGAACCCACCTGTGGTCGAAGACCTACGCGCGCGAGCTGCGCGATGTGTTCGCGTTACAGGACGAGATCTCGCGCGACGTGGCGCATGCCCTGAGCGTGAAGCTGGACGTGCTTACGTTCAACCGCGAACAGGGCGGCACCATCAACGTCGACGCCTACGAACGCTTCCTGCGCTGGCGAAGTATCGGGATGCAGGAATTGTTCGATTTCGAGCACGACCGCGAGCGTCTGCAACTGGCGCGCGAAATGGTCGCCCTCGACCCTCAGTGTGTGTTGTGCAGGGATGCGCTGGCCAGCTCTCTGAATTCGGTGGCGCAGGAAGTCGGCGGCGTGCAAGCAGAACAGTTGCGCGCGGAAGGCGCGGAGGTCCGCGAGCTCATCGCTCGGATCGCGCCGGACAGCTGGGTGGCGAAGCGCGACCGATCCAATGCGTTGTGGCGCGAGGGCAAGCGCGCCGAGGCCATTGCGCTGGCGAAAGAAATCGCGGATTCCGGTCCGCCGACCAAGGAGCGCGCCTGGGACTACGCCTACATGATTTACGCCATGGGCCATCTGAACGAAACCATCGCGCTGGTCGAACAGGTGCGCGCGGTCGAGCCGCTGGCGCTCTTCCTTTCCCGCGACCTGCAGTTCGACTACACCGCCGCGCGCCGCTATCAGGACGCGGAGGCCGAATACCAGCGCGGGTTGAAAATGGAAGGCAGCCAAACGGAGCCAAACTTTGTCGCTTTCTTCCGCCAGCTCGCAGGCAAGCGGCCTGGTGGGCTTGCGGAATTGCGCGGACTGCACCGCCAGTTGCTTCAACAGAGCAAGGATTTGGACTCGCCGTTTTTCCGCGACCTGGGCAACGTGCTGAATGACCGCGCGGCGATGCTCGCGCTCGTGCGCAAGGCGCTCGCGTACGAGGCCTACCGCGGCAACATCGATTCTGAGTACGTGACCGACGTGGCCGACGCGCTGGGCGACGCCGACCTGGCTGTGGCAGCGATGCGCAAGGATCTGGAAGGCGCACCGGGATTCAAGGAACGCGCCATGACTCAGTTCCCCTATGTCGTTTTCTGGAACACGCCGTATTCCCACGCGCGTGCGCATCCGGATTACAAGAAACTGCTGATCGAGGCCGGCGTGGCCGACTACTGGCGGCAAACCGGCAAGTGGGGCGACGGCTGCAGGCCGGTGGGCACGGACGACTTCCAGTGCCAGTGATGCGAGCGTTGTACGTAGACGATTGAGCTCCGCAGACCCCGTACGCCCACAGAAAAATAGTCTGGCGCCCCGCAATCCCCGTGCGATAGGGCTATCGTTGCGCGTACGTTCGGGACAATCGAGTCGTTCTGCTCAAGTCGGACTGGACCAACAGCGACCCGAAAATTACCGCTGAACTGGCCAGGTGGCAGCGTAGCGCGGTGCCTTTCAATCTCATCTATCTTCCCCACGTCGCCGAGCCCATCGTGTTGCCCGAAGGGCTCACCCCAATGATCTTGCTCAGAAGCTTCCAGGAGTCGAGTACGCATCGGGACGGTTAGCGAAGCGACTGCACCAGCTCCTGCGCCATCGCGACGTGACCAATGGCCTCCACGCCCTTTGTGAGCGGGTAACGCTCCGTTCCTGAGTAGACAACGAATGTTTTTCTTGGCGCGAGGTCCTCGCGCGCACTGTGAAATCCCTTCGAGAGCGTCGGCGCGAGGCCGCGCTTGATCTCGATGGCCCAGCGTCCGGCGCGGCCCCCGAGCTCGAGCACGAGATCCATCTCCGCTCCGGCGGCGGTGCGATAAAAACTCGGTGTGACCGATGAAGGCATGGCGGACAGAAGGGACTCCAACACGAAGCCCTCCCAACTGGCGCCGGTTACCGGGTGGCCCAGCAGGTCATCGAAGGTTCGCAGGCCGAGTAGCGCATGGACGATGCCGCTGTCCCGAACATAGACCTTAGGAGCTTTGACCAGGCGTTTGCCTGCATTGGCATGAAAGGGTGCGAGGCGCCGTACCAGCAGGAGATCGGCCAGCAGATCGATGTAACGCGCTACCGTGGGCGAGGTCATGTCGAGTGCGGCGGCCAGGCGCGATGCGTTCAGCGTGGCCGCCTGATTGTGGGCGAGCATGGTCCACAGCCGGTTGAGTGTCTCGGCAGGAATACGGGGCCCGAATTGCTGCACGTCGCGCTCCAGATACGTTCGGATGAAGCTGAGCCGTAGTCGGAAGCTGTCCTCGTCCGATGCAGCCAGAAAGCTGTCCGGAAATCCTCCTCGCAGCCACAGCCGCTCCTGTGCAGCGGGCCCTGCGCCGATCTCCAGCGCATCGAGCGGACCCATGTTGATGTATTCGATCCTGCCGGCCAGCGTCTCGCCCGACTGACGCAGCAGATCGATTGCGGCCGAACCTAACAGCAGGAAAAGACCCGTGCGCTTTCCTTTGCGCCGCGCTCGATCGATCACGCCGCGAAGTGTCTGGAAGATCTCGGGCGCGCGATGAATCTCGTCCAGGATGATGAGCTCATCGGGATGCTGCGCGAAGTAAAGCTCCGGGTCGGACAGCTTGGCGCGATCTTGCGCGGACTCCAGATCGAGATAGATCGAGGGGCGTGTTTCGGCGACCATCAGGGCAAGTGTTGTTTTGCCGGCCTGCCGCGGACCGAGCAGGGCGACGGCGGCCTGACGGGCGAGGGCACTCTCGACTTCTGACTGACAGCGTCGCTTAATCATCCTTGCATTTTTAACATGAGATTTTAAATTTGCAAGGATCGCGATCCCACTGTTTTGAGAGGGTATGTTCGATGCGATCCGGGCCAGATTGCATCCGGCTGAGAGCCGTGTGAAGCGCCTTTCGGCCGAGACGCCCGCGATTCTGCTGCTGTTCGACCGCCGGAGTACGGAGCGCTCATCCGAGTGGGAGCCGTTGCGGCCCGAGCTGGTGGTCGAGGTGTGTTACGACCATGTGAGTTCCGATCGCTTCCGGCACGGAACGCGGTTGTTGCGCTGGCGGCCGGGCAAGGCGCCTTCTCAGTGCACTTACGATCAGCTCCGGCAGGAGGCGCGGCCAGCCAAATTAATACGCGATCTTCTCAAATAAACGCGCAAGCAATTCGCCAAGTCTCATTCCACTGAAACCAATCGTCAGACCAAAGGTCGTCAGAACACCAGCAATCGTGACCGCGTGAACGCGGCGTTCGGTCAGGAGGTCACGTGCACACAGTGCGAGCGGAACGACCAGAATCAACGCCGTGGCTGGATTTGGGAGCTCGCCGAACCAGGCCGCGATTCTCGATATGGCGGGACCTATCAGGCTCATCGATGCCAGGAGCATCAGTCGGCCGTGAAGAACACGGCGCTTGCGAAGCACCAGTGCCAGTGTCAGCAGCACCGCGAACGGGATTATCGCGCCATAGGCGGCTGCAACCTGGAAGTTGAAATTGACTGCCGCGCGGGGGTTTGGCGCACGCATCGTGTCCAAAGGTTGGGTCCGGTTTCGTCTGTGGGCTCCCCAGCATTCGCAGATCGTGCTCGTCATCGAGTCGCACGAATCGTCCGCGACGAAAGCCGAAGAACTCGGGATGCAAGCGGTGGCGAGGGCTGGCTGTGGTCTACAGCCATTTTGGTCCCGAAGGGAACTGGTAGCTCCCTGTGCCGCACTTCCTGTGCAGGTCACGAGTGGCCGAGCAATCCGTCTGCATAGGGAAGAAACGAAAATGGCCCCTGCTGCGCGCTTTCCACTCCTTCGGACTGAGCTGCACGACTCACTGGCTGCGGGGCGAGGCAAAAGTCGCCGCCCTCATGAAGGGTCACGCGTTGGCCTATTCTCCGGGCGACGTGCTCATTGAAGAGGGCGCCGACCACCCCTTTGTCTATCGGCTGGTCGAGGGCTGGGCGTGCCGCACCCGCAAGCTCGGCGACATAGTTCGGCGACTCGCGCGTCGCTGCCGGCGGCGAGCGGCCCGACTAGGGGCAGGCCAACCGTCGGCACTTGAGTGTGCGACCCTTTCCCCGATGCTGAGTGCGGTACGCCGGTTGCTGCGCACGCTGTCGCTATTTCGATCCTCGTCGGATTCCCTATCGGGACACAGCTCCTATGCCAACTTCTACACACTACCCTGCGCGCCCTCGCTCGATCGAAGCGTTGCAGTCTGCCACGGCTGCCTCGCGCGCAGAGGCGACCGCGACCGTGGCGGCCTTGAGCTCTGCTGTGACGGGCGACAGTCCGGCTGATGTTGCGCAGAGAATCGAAGTTGCGCGGTCCGCTCTCGGTTTCATCCGTCGTCATCCGGTGCCCGTACTGTGTCTTGCGAGCGCTGCGCTGATATTCCTCGGCACTCACCGCCATGCAAGTGCCCGCCCCAAAAGGTAGTGACGCGCTTCGCGCGCAGCGCGGCCGGCACGCCAACCACCCAAAGGACATTCCGGCGGCGGGCTGGCGCGACATACTGACGCGGGTAAAGGCGGAAATTGGCAGCGATCATGTGTCGCTGGTCTCCGCGGGGCTCGCCATGTATGCGCTGCTTGCGGTGTTTCCCGGGCTTGCGGCGGCAGTGGCGATTTATGGCGTCTTCGCCTCGCCATCCGACGTGGTCGAGCACATGCAGAGTTTCAGCGCAATTCTGCCGCCCGGCACGTGGGACCTTTTCAGCCATCAGCTGCAGACGCTGGCGGGCGCGCGGCAGGGCTCCCTGACGCTTGCCGCGATCGTTGGAATTGCCGTCGCCCTATGGGGCGCGCGCGCGGGCATGTCGGCACTCATGGTGGCCGCAAACATCGCGTATGCGGAAGCGGAAAAGCGAGGATTTGTTCGACAAACGATCCTGTCGCTCGCATTCACGCTGGTCGCCGTGGTCGGATTCCTCCTGGTGCTGGCGATTGGCGTGGTTTTGCCTCTGGCTTTGAAAGTGCTTGGGACCAGCAGTTGGGTGCAGCTGCTTGCCGGCGCGCTGCGGTGGGTCGCCCTCTGGCTGGTTGCCGTGGTGAGCCTTTCCTTCCTGTATCGCTACGCCCCGTCTCGACAGCCAGCGCGCTGGCGCTGGGTGATCTGGGGTTCGGCCATTGCAGCTTCACTGTGGATTCTCGTGAGTGTCGGCTTTGCGTTCTACGTGGGCACCTTCGCCACGTACGGCAAAACCTATGGTGCGCTGGGCGGCGTGATTGCGCTTCTCATGTGGTTCTACCTGTCGAGTTTCGTGATTGTCGTGGGCGCCGAAATCAACGCTGAGATGGAACGGCAGACGATGCGCGATACGACGGACGGCCCCGAAGCACCGCTCGGCCAGCGCGGTGCCTTCGCGGCTGACACCGTCGGCCCTTCCGCAGACGCGGCGCCGGATGCGCGACAGACCGAACTAGGCAAGGGTGGGCCGGCAATCGCCGAACGCGCTCGCGCGGGCAACAAAATCGGCTCGAGCTAGTGATCTTGTCCGCTTGCGGGCTGGCTTTCCAGGCCGCGATGGTTGAGACCCGAAGGCTCGGGCAACGAGGCGCGGTCTCGCCGTATCGGTTTACAACCGCCCCCTTTCACTGATCTCACTCGCGGCACAGAACGTGCTGCCTCTGCGCGTACAGCGGGAAATACGGGCGCCACTAATCTAGATTAACCGAGCGGAACAGTTGATATGAATTGAAATTTCATCCGACACTCTCGATCCGGTTTACCTTGAACACGGCAGGTCGGCTGATCCTTCAAACCCCAAAGGCGCCTCTGGCGAGTCCCGCGAGGAGCGCATTGCCCGCGCGGCCTATCACCGGGCCGAGCGACGCGGCTTTGCACCTGACGGCGAGCTGGAGGATTGGCTCATGGCAGAGCGCGACACCGACGCCCCATAGCTCGCGCGCGCCCGGTGCTACTTCTGCGGGTCGGGCGCTCGCTTGTCTGGATCGCCGGTTTTCGCGGGGTTGCATGCGTCGTGAGACGCCATTGCAGGGTCCTTGCATTCCGGTGCTGACGAAGCGGCGGATTTCGCTGAAGTCGTAGGAGGTACAGCCTCCGCAACAGGTGACGATTCTGCAGGTGCTGCTGCTGGCGGTGACACAGGAGTGGTGGCCGAGTCGGTCACAGCGCCGGTAGGAACCGGTGCAGACGTTTTCTCTGCCTGCCCGCAGGCGGAGAGGAACACTAACGCGGTGGTTGCCGCCCAGACTCGATGATGCATTTCCAATCTCCTGTTACCTGTGAGCTCGAGGCTCCATTTACTTCGCGCTTGCCGGCTTACCGGGTTTGTCGCCACTGCGATCGGCTTGATCGCCTTTGTTCGCAGGCGAGGGCACGCCTTCCTTTGTCTGACCTGGGTGCGTCTGCTGACGGCTGCCGCTGTCGTGCGGACGCCCTTTGGGTGAGTTCTCTGCATAATGGCCTTTCGA
Source organism: Gammaproteobacteria bacterium (assembly GCA_040007735.1). Taxonomy (GTDB): domain Bacteria; phylum Pseudomonadota; class Gammaproteobacteria; order Steroidobacterales; family Steroidobacteraceae; genus JADGHX01. Next base: position 15,129 of record JBDTUL010000024.1, read on the forward strand.
GGACATGCTGCTTCTCCAAGGTGGTGTTGAAAACCGCGGCACTTCGCACGTGCCGTGCCCGAGCGGCATTGGTCGGGCGGCGGCGTTTTTATGAGGCCGCGGCGATTGGATTCAGTCGGGCATTGCGTCGCCAGGTTACATAAAGTACACCTTATATATAGACGTCCGGATAACGCATTGATGCTGAGGCACTGACATGAGCCCAGAGATGTCCCAATCCCGTCGCGAGTTCCTGCTTCGCGGTTCCGCGCTAAGTCTAGGTCTGATGGCCGCGACGGTACCCGGCACCGGTCTCGCGGCAAGCGAAATCGTTCAGCCTTTCGCCAACGGCCGGCGTGAGCTCGTTCGCTACCCGCAGAAACGTCCGCTCATGCGAATTACCGCGCGGCCGCCGCATCTCGAGACGCCATTCGAGGTGTTCAATGGCGGCGCCATCACGCCGAACGATGCGTTCTTCGTGCGCTATCACCTCGCGAACATTCCACGGGAAATCGATCTGCGCAGCTACCGGCTCAAAGTGTTTGGCAAGGTCTCCAAGCCGCTCGAGCTGTCGTTGCCCGAACTCAAGAAGCTCGCTGAGCCCGTCGAAATCGCCGCGGTCAATCAATGCTCAGGCAATAGCCGGGGTTTCGCGAATCCCCGCGTGTTCGGGTCGCAACTCGGCAACGGTTCCATGGGAAACGCCCGCTGGGCCGGAGTGCCCCTGAGAGCCGTGCTGGACAAGGCGGGCGTGCTGCCGGGCGCAAGGCAGGTGACGTTCAACGGATTGGACACGCCGGTGCTGCTGACTACCGCTGATTTCGTGAAGGCGCTCGAGATGGATCATGCGCGCAGTCCCGAGGTGCTGCTCGCCTGGTCGATGAATGGCGCAGACATCCCGCTTCTGAATGGTTTCCCTCTCAAGCTCATCGTGCCCGGCTACTTCGGCACGTATTGGGTCAAGCATCTCTCGCAGATCGAGGTTCTCGATCACGAGTTCGAAGGCCACGATGCGCTCTTCATGACGACGGCCTATCGAGTGCCGGACAATGCCTGCTGGTGTGTGCCCGCCGGGGGCAAACCCGACAAGACTGTGCCGATTTCCAAGTTGAGAGTGCGCTCGTTCGTCACCAATCTTGCGGATCACGGCACTCTGAAGGCCGGGACGCGCGCGGTGATGAAAGGCATTGCCTTTGACTCGGGCAGTGGCATCGCCAAAGTGGAGACCTCGACGGATTCGGGGCAGCAGTGGACGGAGACGTCGCTGGGTCCGGATCTGGGGGGCTACTCATTCCGCGAATGGAACGGTAGCTTCAATGTGCCGGCGCGCGGTCCTTTCACCCTGCAGGTTCGTGCCACCAGTCGCGCTGGTGAAACACAGCCAGTCACTGCAACCTGGAACCCCGCCGGGTATGCGCGCAACGTGATCGAAACGGTTTCGCTGAACGCGGCGTAGAGGAGAGCAACATGGCGACACGTTTTCCTGTCCGCTGGCTCGCATTGCCGATGCTCTATGGCGCTTGCGCGGTCGCGGGTGCGCCTGAGGAGTTTCCCCCCGATACGTCGAAACTGAAAACGTCGAGCCTGCCAGGCTTTGTGATCGCGCAGCAGAAGTGCGGCATCTGTCATTCGGCGGACTACATCGAGCTCCAGCCCCCGAGCATGACAACGACTCAATGGACCGCCGAGGTGGTCAAGATGCAGCACATGTACGGCGCGCCAATTGACGAGCGAGAGATTGCAGCGCTTGGGGAATATCTCGGTGTCACTTATGGCGCGCAGTCTCCTGTCGCTGCCAGGGCTCAATCCTCCATCACCCTACCCGATGCAAAACCCTAAGCCGATTCATTCGTCGGACTGATTCTTCCGTTCGCCCCGAATGTTCATCGCCGCCAGGCAGATCTGCAGTGTGACCAGCGCGTAGGCATGTGCAGGTACCGCCCACACCACCCACAAGAGATTGCTGACTAGGAAGAGCCAGAACCCAGCCTTCCGCCGCGAGCGACTGCGCGAGGCGACGAACCACGCCGCAACCACGGTCACCGCCATGGCGGGCCATTGAATCAGGTCGAGGGCTTGCAACGTGGATATCGCCTAGGGTGAAATCGACTAGGGTGCTTTCGGCGGAGCGCGCTCGGCTGGCTTATCAGAACTCTCCGAGGGTTTCTCAGATCTAGGGAAACCTTCGTTCGGCTCTTGCCCCGCATCGCCGTGCTTGCCCTCGTTGGCGGGCCGATCTACATACTTCGTCGGTTCCTCTTCGAGATCGAGCCCGCCGCTACGCTGGGTCGGGGACGCTGATTTTTCGGACATATCTTTCTCCGGATGGTTGACTCTGAGATGGGCAGTCGCAATTCGCATACCTCGAGAAGCCTCTCTTAAGACGGTTCCATGCAGCTGCCAGCCGCGCAGCCCTAGCTGGTGTTGCCTGATAGCAGCGCTTATACCTCTTGATAGCCAGAGAGCAAGAGGTGCCGAGCACTGCGCGTAGGACCGCTCCCACCTTGCGACCCGGCCTTCGCTGATTCCGGTAGCCGCGAGCCTGTAGCAAACTTTGCCTAACCCGATTTGGTTACACGTAGGAGAGGCAATATGGACCGCTATAGATCAGGTGCCCTCGTGGCATTGTTATCCCTTTCGGCGGCGAGTCTCGCGATCGCGCAGGCGCCGCCTCCGTCCGACAGTACTGCGCCGAGTTCGGCATCCAGCCCGGCACAGCGTGATGCCACAAAATCCAGCGCGGAAGAGGCACCCACGACGAGCAGTCCGGACCCATCGGCCGCGTCCACGCCGCATCAGCAGCACGTCACGGAGGGCAGCACTTCTGGCGGCCAGGGCAAGGCCGCACACGAGCGCATGATGAAAGATTGTGTGAAGGAGCAAACGAAGAACGACGCGATGTCGAAGGACGACGCAAAGAAAGCGTGCAGTGACAAGATGAAGATGTCCGCCGCTCCGAAGAAGTATTGAGGCTGCTTTTGCTGTGAGGCGCGGGCCGAGATATTCGGGCCCGCGCTTCTGACTCGCCATGTCGTGCGAATTGCGCTAGCTGAGCGTGGCGCTGGCGCAAATCGACGCATGTCGCTACCGTGAACCGATGAGGTTCACATCCCGCGTTTACAGACTATGCGCAGCCGCAACGCTTGCGCTACTAAGCTTCACTGCCGCTCTCGGGGCGGGCTCCGCCGACACCAATATCGAGGCACGAAAGGCCTTTCAAGAGTCGCTGGCCCAAGTCGCCATTGGCGCCACCGAGCCGGCCGCGGAGGACAGCACGGAGCTCAGAGCCTACGCGCTCTACCCGTATCTCGAAGCTTCGCGTATTCAACAGGCGGTGCGCGCCGAGACCGGCCTCATCGGTGAGGTCGACAAGCAGGCGGAGGCTTTCATCTCCGCCTACGCCCAGGATCCCGTCGCACGACCCGTACGTCGCGTATGGCTTGAAAGCCTTGCGCGGCGCGCGCTTTGGCCGGCTTTCCTTGGCGCATATCGTGACGTGGAATCGAACGATGCATTGCGTTGCCAGAGCTTCATCGCACGCATCGAGACCGGGAAAATCGAGGGGCTCGTCGCGGACATGAGCAAGCAATGGCTGGCCCCGCGGAGCCTGCCTGATTGCGAGCGCCCATTTGCATGGATGAAGGACAACGGTGTCCTGACGACGCAGCTGATCGAAGAGCGCAGCCGATTGGCTCTGCAGGACGGCAACGCCGCGTTCGCGCGCCAGATCATCCAGCAGCTTCCTGCGGATAATGCCGCTCCCTTGCTGCAATGGGCGTCGCTGATTGAGCAGCCGGCGTCTGCTATCGATGCTCTGATCGCCTCGTCGGACACGCCTGTTGATGCGCAGACTCTGCTGGCAGGCTGGACGCGCCTCGCGCGTACCGACCGCCAGGCCGCCAAGGAACGTTTTTCCGACCTGATGCACGTGCGGGCAATCGAGGGTGAAGCTGCGAGCCCATACGCGTTGGCGCTTGCACTGGCCCTGGCGTGGGACCGCGATCCGCTCGCGCTCGAGTACTTCGATCTGGTAGCGCCGGCCGATTTGAACGACGCAGCGTATGAATGGTGGGTACGCGCGGCGCTTCTGGCAGACAAGTGGGAGCTCGCTTCGAGGCTCATCCCAAGGATGACGGAGGCATCGCGGAACACCGCGCGCTGGCGATATTGGGCGGCCCGTGCCGCCGGGGAACTTCACGAGCCCGGCAAGGCGCGGCGCATTTACGAGTCGCTGCTCCCAGATGACAACTACTACTCCGCGATGGCAGCAGCGCACTTGAAGCGTTCATTCGCCCCGCATCCGCAGCCGCTTCCGCTCGACGCCGCGTTGCTCACCACGATAGAAGCTGTTCCAGCGCTCGAGCGCGCTCGCGAGCTGTTTCTCTGCGGCATGCGGCCGGAAGCGTTCGCGGAATGGAGATTCGGTTTCGGGGCACTGCCCGAAGGCGGCCGGCAGCAGGCAATCCACCTGGCCGCGAGCTGGGGCTGGTATGAGCAGGCGATCGCAGTCGCCTCGAGTCAACGTGTCTTCTTCGACTATGCGTTGCTCTATCCGCGCCCCTACACTTCCGAAGTCGAGGCCGCCGCGAGCCAGGCGAAACTGGCGCCGGATCTCGTTTACAGCATCGTTCGACAGGAGAGTCTTTATCGCGCCGACGCCGTCTCCAGTGCTGGAGCGCGCGGCCTGATGCAGATGACGCCGGACACGGCGCGCCGTACGGCTCGGCAACAGAAGCGGGCCCTCCCTGGCGCAGACGATCTATTCGATCCCGCCATCAACACTTCGCTGGGCGCGGCGCACATTCGCGAGTTGCTCGACCGGTTTGACGGCCAGCTTCCCGTGGCACTGGCGGGTTACAACGCGGGGCCGAACGCAGTGACGCGCTGGTTGCCTTCTCGCAAGCTCGATTCAGACATCTGGATCGAGAATATCCCCTACAACGAGACGCGCACTTACGTGCAGCGAGTGCTTTGGCACGAGGTGACGTTCGGCTGGTTGCGCACCAAGGGCAAAGCGCAGCGGACCGACTCGTGGCTAGCGCAGGTTCGGCCTGTCTCCTGATTTGTTCGATTGTCTGCGGGTCCCGCGCCGATGAGGACACGCGCGTTCGCTAATCGCGGCTGCCACATGCCGCGTAGAGAACAGCGCGCAGCTTCTCCTCCGCAGCGGGTTTGATGACATGATCCTGAAAGCCGTTTGCCAACGCGGCCTGGCGATCCGCGTCCTGCCCCCATCCCGTCAACGCCACCAGATACGTCGTCTGACCCCAGGGGCGCTCGCGAATCTGCCGCGCGGTCTGGTAACCGTCCATCACGGGCATATGCCCAACCCATCGTGCGTGCGTCCGCCGGAGGGCGGCACCTGGACGAAGGGCTCGAATACCTTTTCTAGCATCGCATCGGGAATTCCCAGGCCCACGTCGGCGATCGTTATTCGCGCCCGCTCCGCATCGTGCGTCGCTGAAATGGTGATGGGCGCGCCCGTGGCGGAATACTTCGATGCATTGACGAGTACATTCCCCAGTGCCTGGGCCAACCGCGCGCTGTCCCCCCGCAGGGTGACGTCGCCGGCAGCAAGCTTGACCTCGATCGCGTTCTGACGGCTTTCCAGCTGTGCCTGGGCGATATCGAGAGCCGCTTTGATCAGGAGGCGGCCCGTTTCTTGCTTGATCGATGCGCATTAACGCCTGCCTGGCTGGCGTGCCGTTCGAGGAAACGTTCGTTATGACTGGATTTCGAAGTGTGCGCGCGGATACCGAAAGAGGCGCCCTGCGCACTTTGCGGTCGTTAGTCGATAGTGCCGAAGCATTGCTCGAAGGCATTTCGGAGCAGCAGGGTCCGGCGATCGATGAGCTGCGGTCCCGAGCGAAGTCGACATTGAATGAGGCGCGCGATCGCCTTGCGATGCTGAAGCCAGCGCGGGACCGTCTGCAAAGTCAGACCGTGCGCGCCGCTGGCCGCTTCATTCGGCGGGATCCCTGGCGCGCCGTCGCTGTCGCCTCGCTCGTTGTTCTCGCCGTGGGAGTGTTTGTTCTGGGTAGTGGTGACCAACCGGGTGACTTGTGATCGAGACGCCGCGACCCCCTCCGCCGATACCTCCGCCACCAGACGCTGATTCGAGGCTCAATACACGCATCAAGAACCTCGCGCACGCGAGCCCCGAGGTCCGCGTCGGTAAAGGGCTTTGCAAGCAGCCGCCTTTGCTATTGGCGCGAATAGCACGCTGACGCCCGTAACGAACCGGGCAGCTACTTGGAGTCCGGATGCATGTTTCCGCTACCGATGTCCCTGGCTGCATCGGCCACGGAGAGCATTCCGGCTGAGTCCTTCTTCATATGGTCGAACTTGGACTCGCCGTACTTCATGAACTCCTCTTTGGAAATCATCCCGTCGCCGTTCGCGTCCATGGCCTTGGCATCGAACTGGACATTCCCACGAGAGAAGTTGTGAGCCGCGTCAACCACGGGCATCGACACCGACGCGCTACGAGCCATGCGCTCCCACATGGTCTCACCGTATTTCATGAACTCATCCTTCGAGATCATGTGATCGCCGTTGCTGTCCGCAGCGGCCGCATCAAAATGCATGTTTCCCACACTTCCGCCGGCGCGCAACTTCCGGACTCCCACCGCGCGGCGGCCTTCTGAGTCGAGAGGCATAGCCAGATCGGAGCGAAAGGTGAGCAGGCCCTGGCGCGTGTCGACGCGGATACCGAGCTTGCCACGATCTCGCATTCGAACTTTCCATTGAGCAAGCCCGGGCGAGGCTCGATTGAGTCAGTCCTCGCGGGGGTCGTTGGGGAAGTCGCGCACAGCCGAGCGCACGAATGAGCGGGGTGAAACAAGAGGATCGAAACGCAATGCGGATTGGCGGGCTTTGGCACTGCTGCCGCCTATGCAAAAACCTATACCTCGGGAGGCACCGCCGTCGGCTCGGGAATGACTGGCAAGCTGATTTCCACTCGAGTGCCTGCGCCCAGTGCGCTATGTATGGATACCCTTCCGCGCTGCCGCTCGACGAGTGTCGCCACGATGTTGAGGCCCAGACCGAGACCATCCCCACGCGCTTTTCCTGCCTCGCCTTGCCATCCCGTGTCGAAGGCGTGCGCCAAATCTGACTCGCTCATCCCGGTGCCGCTGTCGGTCACAGACAGGCTAACCGTCTGCCCGACGTAACGGGAGCGGATGATGATTTCGCTTCCGGCCGCTGAGAACTTCAATGAGTTGCCGATGAGGTTTGCCATCACACGCAGCATCTCGCCATCGTCCACCAGGATCCGTACATTGTCGATGCTCTCGGCGCGCACTTTGATCTCGTCGCGCTCCGCCATCGCAGACATCATGCTCACGGCCGCATCCACCAGTGCACGCAGAGAAACCGGTCGCCGTAAACTGTGCGCTTCGCCCAGGTCTCCATTCACTGCGAGGCTATTCGTGAGATGTCGCAATGACCCTTCCGCCTGAAGGAGTCGATCCACGAGTACCTGGTCGACAGCGCTTGACTGCTTCTTCATCAGCAGTGCAGTCAGCTGCACGACCTGCAGAGGAGTGCGCAGATCGTGCAGGACGGTCGCCAGCATTGCCTCGCGTTGTTGAGCGAGGTGCCTTGCGCGTGCCGCCTGTGCCTCGCCTTCCGCGAGTGATTTGCGCAAGGTCAGCTCACGCTCGGCGGAGCTGGCCAATTGGGCAATCGTATCGAGCTCTTCACGACCCCAGGTTCGCGGAACAATATCCACCACGCAGAAACTTCCTATGACCTCCCCGTCCACATGCAGTGGCACACCCACATAGGCGCGTACGCCCATTGAGGCCACGGTCGGGACTTCTCGCGTGCGCGCATTTATGTTGGTGTCGCCGATGACCAGCATTTCATCGAGCGCCAATGTGAAGTGACAAAGGGTCTGTCCCGAAAGCTTCGGCGGAATTCCCAGCGCCGCGGGCAGGCCACACTGGCTTGCGTACGCGTCGTGATCGCGCATGACTATCGAGACGAAGCTGGCCGGCACGTCAAGGATGCGAACGGCGAGATTCGTGAGCGTATCCCATGCGGCTGCCGAATCGGTCCGCCAACGCTCTGATGCACGAACTGCTTCGAGTCGAGCCTCATCACCGATCGATGCGTCGATGTCAACTCGAGCGGGGAGCCTGAGAGGGGAGGGCTGCGGAGTCACATTTGAGCTCGCCAGGAGTGGGTTGTTGCACATTACAGTGTCTACACACTAAAAGGTTCATCGCGCACGGCGGAGCGCAGGGCGGCGCTTATCGGTGCCTGCGCACTTTAATGTAACCGCCGGTAATAGTAACTTGTGCAGCCATTAA